>NZ_JARVSL010000032.1:0-79170 GCF_030209215.1 Pseudomonas sp. efr-133-TYG-23
TGGATAACCTGCAGGTTATCCAATTTGAGTTCAAGTTTGACCTGAGTCAGGAAGCGCGTCTTCTTGCCGTTACTGTCCAGGCAAGTGACTTGAGACTCTGGAAACAGGATGGCCAGAGGGATGCCCGGCATGCCTCCGCCACTGCCCACGTCCAGCCAGCGACCATTTTCGATAAAGGGCATCACGCTCAAGCTGTCGAGCAAATGACGCGACACCATCTCGTCGGGATCGCGCACGGCCGTCAGGTTGTAAGCCTTGTTCCACTTGATCAGCAGGGCCAGATAGCCCAGCAGCAAGTCATGCTGGGCCGGGGTAAGGTCGACGCCCAACTGGCGCGCACCTGTGGATAACTCTTCGGCGTGTTGCGAGGTGACCAACGAACTCAAGCGCTTTGCTCCAACTGACGGCCCGCGCCGCGTTTTTTCAAATGAATCATCAACAGCGAGATCGCTGCCGGGGTAACGCCGGGGATCCGCGAAGCCTGGCCCAGGGTTTCAGGGCGAGTTATCCCCAGCTTGCTTTGGATCTCCTTCGACAGCCCGGAAATGCTGGTGTAGTCGATATCCACAGGTAACTTGGTGTCTTCACTGGCGCGCAAGCGGGCAATTTCATCCTGCTGGCGGTCAATGTAACCGGCGTACTTGGTTTTGATTTCAACCTGTTCGGCGACCTGTGGATCTTCTGCGCCCTGCCCCGTCACTTCGACCAAGCCAGCGTAGTCGATTTCCGGACGGGACAGCAGGTTCAGAAGGTTGTACTCGTGGGTCAGTGGCGTGCCGAACTTTTCGGCAATCGCGTCACCCTGCTCGGTGCCCGGGCGAACCCAAGTACTTTTCAGGCGTTGCTCTTCCAGCGCGATGCTCTCGCGTTTTTTGCAGAAAGCAGCCCAACGCACATCGTCAACCAGGCCCAGTTCGCGGCCTTTTTCGGTCAGGCGCAGATCGGCATTGTCTTCACGCAGGATCAAACGGTATTCCGCCCGCGAGGTAAACATCCGGTACGGTTCCTGGGTGCCCAGGGTAATCAGGTCATCGACCAATACACCGATGTATGCCTCATCGCGACGCGGGCACCAGCTGTCCTTGCCCTGGGCACGCAATGCTGCGTTTGTCCCGGCCAGTAAACCCTGGGCCCCGGCTTCTTCGTAACCGGTGGTGCCGTTGATTTGCCCGGCGAAGAACAAACCGCCGATCACTTTGGTTTCCAGGCTGTATTTCAGATCGCGGGGGTCGAAGTAGTCATATTCGATGGCGTAACCCGGGCGCACGATGTGTGCGTTTTCCATGCCGCGAATCGATTGCACGATCTGGATTTGCACATCGAAGGGCAGCGAAGTGGAAATGCCGTTCGGATACAACTCGTGGGTCGTCAGGCCTTCGGGCTCGATGAAGACCTGATGGCTTTCCTTGTCGGCAAAGCGGTGGATCTTGTCTTCGATCGATGGGCAATAGCGCGGGCCGACGCCTTCGATGACCCCGGAATACATCGGCGAGCGGTCGAGGTTCGCCGCGATGATTTCGTGGGTACGGGCATTGGTGTGGGTGATCCAGCAACTGACCTGTTTAGGGTGTTGCTCTTTGAAGCCCATGAACGACATCACTGGAATCGGCGTATCGCCCGCTTGTTCGGTCATCACCGAAAAGTCCACAGAACGCCCATCGATACGCGGCGGCGTCCCGGTTTTCAAGCGACCGACACGTAGCGGCAATTCACGTAGGCGTTTTGCCAGGGCAATCGACGGCGGGTCGCCGGCGCGACCGCCGGAATAATTCTGCATACCGATGTGGATAAGTCCGCCCAGGAACGTACCTGTGGTCAACACCACGGATTCTGCAAAGAAACGCAGGCCCATTTGGGTGACGACACCGCGCACCTGGTCTTGCTCAACGATCAGGTCATCGGCTGCCTGTTGGAATATCCACAGGTTCGGCTGGTTTTCCAGGGTTTCGCGCACCGCCGCCTTGTACAGGATGCGGTCGGCTTGTGCCCGAGTCGCTCGCACGGCAGGGCCTTTGCGGCTATTGAGTACGCGAAATTGAATACCGCCCTTGTCGGTGGCCATGGCCATCGCGCCGCCGAGGGCGTCGATTTCTTTGACCAGATGGCTTTTACCAATGCCACCGATGGCAGGGTTGCAACTCATCGCACCGAGGGTTTCCACGTTGTGCGTCAGCAGCAGGGTTTTGACGCCCATGCGCGCTGAGGCCAGTGCTGCCTCGGTACCGGCATGACCGCCGCCGATGACGATCACTTCAAAACGGGAAGGGAAATCCACCACGCACCTCGTGCCTGCTTATGTAGGTAATCAGGAATTGTCTGTTGAAAGGGTTTTGGAGCTTTGGCGGCAAGTATAGGGACTTAGCCCTTCCTAAAGAACCCTTTGCACAAAATTTAACCAGCTGTGGATGAATCACAGACAATAGAAATTAAAAGAGAGAAATTTATTAAATCTTTGTTTTTATGTTTATTTCTACTGAGCAAGCTTTCTGTGGATAGATTGCTGTAAGCCTTTATATTCGCTGTGTACAGAGGTTCAAAAGTCTGTGGTCATGTGCCGATAAGCCCGTTGGATAACTGCGTTAAGCCTGTGGATTAAAGTGATGGTTATCCACAGACGGGTTTATCCTTGGTTTTTAAGCCCTGTTATCAACTGGGTACAGTGGCGCTTACCCACAGGGCTTAATCCACAGATTTTCGCCATTCACCCTAGATTCGCCCATGGCGTAGCCACACCTATCTTCCGATTGGAGCCGATGACCTCATTGGGAGACCTATTGTGGGAAAACCACAGCGCAGTTAATAATAGCGATTATCATTAACCTATCTAACGCGCCCTATGCCTCTTCCTTCTCACACGGCAGCCGTCCAGCACATCTACGAGCAACACCACACGTGGCTGCGCGGATGGCTCAAAGGCAAATTAAATAACGCCTGTGATGCGGCCGATGTGGCCCACGATACGTTCGTGCGCATCTTGGGTGGACGACACGCCTCCCAGATTCTGGAACCGCGTGATTATCTGGCAACCATCGCCAGGGGCCTGGTGATTGATCGTTATCGACGAAGTGCCGTTGAACAGGCCTATAAGGAGGCCCTGACTGAACGTCCTGAGATCACCGTCGTTAGTGAGGAGGACAAAGCGCTCATCATCGAAACATTAGTCGCTGTGGATAAAGCCCTGCACGCGCTTGGCGGGCGTGCACGAACAATCTTCATGCTGTCCCAGATCGATGGGCTGACTTATCAACAGATCGCCGATCAACTGCAGGTTTCGCTCACAACTGTGAAAAAACACATGATCCGAGCGTTTACCGAGTGTTCATTGATCATGGCCAACTCCTGATGGCCGCCCCCGACCGCGACACCTTTGAAGCCGCCGCCACTTGGTATGTGCAATTTCAGTCTCAAGCTCCCACACCCGCCGAACACCATGCCTGGCAGCAATGGTTGAGGCGCGACCCTTCCCATCTGGCCGCTTGGAACCAGCTCGAACAGCTGCAACGCAGTCTGGGCGGGTTACCACAGGACGTTACTCGGCGTGCGCTGTCGACGACTCAACAACGCCGGCAAGTACTTAAATGGATGCTGGTGCTTGGCGGTGGGGGCTATCTCGGTTGGAATCTTCAGCAACACAGTGGCGTGGGAACGTTGTTGGCTGACTACCGCACGCCGATTGGCAAACATCAACGTATCCAATTGGCCGACGGCACCCGAATCGAACTCAACACTCGCTCAGCAATCGATGTGATATTCGACGAACGGCAGCGGCTTATTCGTCTGCGCGAGGGTGAGGTACTTATCCACACCGGCAGGTTGGCGGCGCAGCTACCCTTCTATGTTGAAACCCGCCAAGGTCGGGTTCAGGCATTGGGCACCCGCTTTACCGTACGTCAGCTGGCCGATTCCACTCGCGTTGGAGTGTTGGAGGATCGCGTACAGGTGTCACCCGTAGACAATCCTTCCTCTGGCCAACTCCTCAAGGCGGGGCAGAGCGCCGACTTTGATCGGCTTAATGTCGGCGCGATCCTTCCCTTCACCGCAACCCAGACCGCCTGGATCGACGGTCAATTAATCGTGCTGGATGCGCGGCTTGGCGATGTAATCGACGAGTTGTCACGCTATCGTCCCGGAGTCCTGCAATGCGATGCCGTCTCGGCCCGTCTGCGCGTATCCGGTACGTTCCGTCTGGACGCCACCGATGCAGTACTGACCAACCTGCAAGCCACCTTGCCTATCCAAGTGAAATACTTCACCCGCTATTGGGTTTCGATAACGCCAATCGGTTGATCGAAAATAATTCACCAGGAGGGTTACCTTTTTTTCACCTGGCGCGGCCCTACAGGTAATTACGACAATACCTTTAGGGTTTATCCGCCAATGCGCCTCCCCATCCAGCTACGCCAGCGACTTTCCTGCCATGGCATGACCTATGGTCTGCTGATTGCCACTGCCACCGCAGCCAGTACCCTGTCTGCCACCGGCGTCTTGGCCGCCAACATGGTGCAGCATTACGCCGTTGCGGCCGGTTCGCTGGACAGGGCTTTAAGCCAGTTTGCGGCCAGCGCAAATGTGATCTTGTCTTTTTCGCCGGAGCAGACCGCACGGCTGACGACACCTGGGCTCGAGGGCGACTACTCGATTGATCAGGGGTTCGCTTTGCTGCTGCAAAACACTGGGTTGTCGGCGGTCGCCCAAGCTCCTGGCAGCTACGTATTGCAGGTCGCTCCTGCAGACCAACTCACGCTTGCGCCAACGACGGTGAGTACTTATCAACAGGATGGTTTCAACCGGGATATCTCTGGGGATGTGGGCTACAAGGCGCAGAACAGTCGGATCGGTACCAAAACCAGTACGCCCTTGTCGGAAACACCGCGTTCAGTCTCGGTTGTCACCGGTCAGCGCATCAAGGATCAGAAGGCGCAAAGCCTGACGGAAGTGTTGGGGTACGTGCCTGGCATCTTCGCGCCACCCTTTGCCGCCGGCGACAGTCTGGCAGGCGACCTGTTTTTCATCCGCGGTTTCAACGCCACTGACTACGGCTACGGCCTGCTGCGAGATGGCCTACGCGTGCAAGGCAATCGATACGACACCACCAGCGAGCCTTACGGCCTAGAGCGCGTTGAAGTTTTCCGCGGTCCCTCCTCCCTGCTCTATGGCGAAAACGCGCCGGGCGGCCTGGTTAATCTGGTCAGCAAACATCCGACGGCCACGCCCCAAGGTGAGGTGCAACTCGGGTATGGCTCCAATAACCGCCGCCAGTTGGGTGTGGATATCTCAGGCCCGCTCAACGGTGATGACAACGTCCTCGGCAGGCTGGTGATGCTGGGGCGAAAATCCGATACGCAAACCGACCATGTACCGGATGACCGGCTCTATCTTGCGCCGTCCTTGACGCTCAACTTCGACGATTACAACACCCTGACCCTGCTGGCCAATTACCAGAAGGATCACACTAACCTGGAACTCGGCCTCCCGGCTGCGGGAACTCTGCTTACCAACCCTAACGGCAAGTTATCCAAGCACACGATGCTGGGTAATCCGGACTGGAACACCTTCGAACGTGAAGCCTGGAGCACGGGTTACGAATTCAGTCACAGCTTCAACGACGACTGGCAGTTCAGGCAGAACTCCCGTTACATGCAGTCGCGCATCAACCGCCATGAAACCTGGCCCAGCGCCCTGAACAATCGCGGCTTTGGCACGCAACTGAACATGACCGCCTACGATCGCTATAACAAATCAATGGTTTACTCCCTGGATAACCAACTGGAGGGAAAATTCCGACTCGGCGATTTGGAAAATACCGTGCTGTTGGGCGCCAGCTACGACCGTACCTCGTTCAACCAGGATTGGGACGCAGGGTTTGCGGGGACCATTAATGTGTATAACCCCGTGTACCTGCGCGATCCGCTGACCCCCATCGCAGTACAAAACACCCTGCTTGAGCAACAAATGAAAGGGGTTTATGCACAGGTACAGAGCAAATACGAGCACTGGTTGTTCTTACTCGGCGGTCGTCAGGACTGGGTGGACAGCGAATTCCGCGACAAGGTGAACAAGGCCAGCAACACCCAGGCGGAAGACCGCAAATTCACCTATCAGGGCGGAGTCATGTACCAGTTCGACAACGGCCTGACGCCGTATGTCAGCTATTCCACCGCGTTCGTCCCTGTACAGCAGATCTCCAACGCCGGCTCACCGTTAAAACCGATCACCAGCAGCCAATACGAAGTGGGCGTTAAATACGAACCGCTCGGCTGGGACACGGCGATGACGCTGTCGGTGTATGACCTGCGTAAACAGGACGACACCTACCTCGACGCCACCACCAACAGCTATCGGCAGGTAGGTGAAAGTCGCGCCAAGGGTGTGGAAGTGGAGGTCAACAGTAACCTCACGCAGAATCTCAATGTGACGGCAGCCTATACCTACACCGATGCGCGTATTACCAAGGATTCGGCCACGTCGTTGGTCGAAGGGCATCAGATGACGGGCGTCCCGCGCAACCAGGCTTCCGTGTGGAGCAAGTATCGCTTCCTTGACGGTCAGCTTAAGGGGCTCTCCCTAGCTGGGGGTGTTCGCTATTTCGACAGTACTTTTTCCTACACCGCGCCGACGTTGTACGGCAAATTGGACGCAGGAAGCGTCACATTGGTGGATGCCGCGGTTGGTTACCAGATTGATAAGCACTGGTCCGTGGATCTGAATGCGAAAAACCTGTTCGACAAGGAATATGTGTCCGGTTGCAACGACGCGGGGCGTTGCTACTGGGGTGACAGCCGTACCTTGCTCGGTACGGTGTCTTACAACTGGTGACCAGGTTGTGGATAACCGGTTACTTGCCGATGCAGAAGCTGGAAAAGATCCGCCCAAGTAAATCATCGGAGCTGAAGGCGCCGGTGATTTCCCCCAATAGCTGCTGAGCCTGTCTCAAGTCTTCGGCCAGCAGCTCCCCTGCTCCTGCTAAGGTCAATTGTGCGCGTCCGTGCTCCAAGGCCGCGCTGGCCCGACGCAGCGCTTCGAGGTGCCGACGGCGAGCGCTGAAGCTGCTTTCCGAGGTCTGTTCGTAGCCCATGCAGGCTTTGAGGTGATCGCGCAGCAGCTCCAAGCCTTCCCCTGCGGATTTGGCGCTCAGACTGAGGGTGACATGGCCATCTTCGCTGGTTTGCAGAGCGATCGCTTCTCCCGTCAAGTCGGCTTTGTTACGGATCAACGTGACCTTGGCCGGATCCGGCCGCTGCTCCAGAAACTCCGGCCATAGGGCAAAAGGATCCACAGCCTCCGGTGCCGTGGCGTCCACGACCAACAGCACACGATCAGCTTCACCGATGGCCTTGAGTGCTCGCTCAACGCCAATTTTTTCCACCTGGTCATCGGTATCACGCAAACCAGCCGTATCGACGACGTGCAATGGCATGCCATCGATGTGGATATGTTCGCGCAGGATATCTCGGGTCGTGCCGGCGATCTCAGTCACGATGGCCGCTTCCCGACCTGCCAACGCGTTGAGCAGGCTGGATTTACCGGCGTTGGGGCGACCTGCGATCACCACCGTCATGCCGTCACGCAGCAATGCCCCCTGACCGGCCTCACGCAGAACTGTGGATAACTCGTCGCGGACTTTGTCCAGCATCGCCAACACGTGGCCATCGGCAAGAAAGTCGATTTCTTCCTCTGGGAAATCTATCGCCGCCTCAACGTAGATACGCAGACCGATCAACTGTTCCGTAA
The DNA here is from genome assembly GCF_030209215.1 of Pseudomonas sp. efr-133-TYG-23. Lineage (NCBI taxonomy): Bacteria > Pseudomonadati > Pseudomonadota > Gammaproteobacteria > Pseudomonadales > Pseudomonadaceae > Pseudomonas > Pseudomonas sp. efr-133-TYG-23. Next base: position 7,732 of record NZ_JARVSL010000032.1, read on the forward strand.
GGTTATGCACACGCAAAGAAAATGCGCCTTGAAGCGAGCGCAGCGCATTGCGCGCCGCCTGTGCGGAACTGGCCTCAATCAAATCCGCGATAGCTTCGGCCTGGGCCAGGTCCAGCTTGTCATTCAAGAACGCTCGCTCGCTGAATTCCCCTGGCCGAGCCAGACGGCAACCCAATTGCAGACAGCGCTGCAGCAGCATATCCAACACAACCGGGCCGCCGTGTCCCTGCAGTTCCAGAACGTCTTCACCGGTGAACGAATTCGGGCCAGGAAAATACAGCGCCAGTCCTTCATCCAACACCTCGTTCTCGGCATCCAGGAACGGGCCGTAATGCGCGTATCGGGGCTTCAGGTCTCGCCCGCTGATGGCCTTGGCGGCTACGCCAGCAAGCGGCCCGGAAATACGAACGATACCGACGCCGCCACGACCTTGAGCGGTAGCGACAGCAGCGATGGTTTCACGAGGAGCGCTCATCAACAGGTTCCAGAACAAATGTGACGGAAAGCAAAACGCCCCACTAGGGGGCGTCTTGAGTGGTTATCCACAGAGTAATTACGCCGCAGCTTTTTGGGTAGCCGCTTCGATTTTACGTGTGATGTACCACTGTTGAGTAATCGACAACACGTTGTTGACCACCCAGTACAGCACCAGACCCGCCGGGAACCACAGGAAGAAGAAGGTGAAGATGATCGGCATCATTTTCATCACCTTGGCCTGCATCGGATCCGGAGGCGTTGGGTTCAGACGCTGCTGGATAAACATGGTCGCGCCCATGATGATCGGCAGGATAAAGAACGGGTCTTTGATCGACAGGTCAGTTATCCACAGCATGAACGGTGCCTGACGCATTTCCACGCTTTCCAGGAGTACCCAGTACAGCGACAGGAATACCGGCATCTGTACGAGAATCGGCAAGCATCCACCCAGCGGGTTGATCTTCTCTTTCTTGTACAGCTCCATCATGGCCTGCGACATTTTCTGCCGGTCATCACCATGTTGCTCTTTCAATGCAGCCAGTTTCGGCGCCACGGCACGCATGCGCGCCATCGACTTGTAGCTGGCGGCCGACAGAGGGAAGAATATGCCCTTGATCAGCATGGTCAGGAAGATGATCGACCAGCCCCAGTTACCGACGATGCTGTGGATATGTTGCAACAACCAGAAAATCGGTTGAGCAATGAACCACAGAATGCCGTAGTCCACAGTCAATTCCAGACCTGGGGACAACTCTTTGAGCACAGCCTGGCTTTTCGGGCCGGCATACAGAGTCGCGCTGGTTTCGCCGGTGGCACCGGGCGCGACGGTCAACGACGGGCCGGTGTAGCCAATGATGTAGTTACCCTTGGAGTCCTTGCGGGCCAGAACCACGTTATTCTGGCCTGGCTGTGGAATCCACGCGGTCACGAAATAGTGCTGCAACCAGGCAACCCAACCGCCGTTCACGTTGTAGGTGATGGCTGGCTTGGTCTTGTCTTCGCTCACCTTGTCCATGTCTTTCATGGACACTTTTTTGTACGGTTCCGAACTTGTCCACAGGGCGGCGCCCAGGTAAGTCGCGGTGCCCGTAGCTGTACTGGACGAAGGATCGGAGCTGGCGTCGCGCTTGAGTTGCGCGAACATCGCGCCGTTCCAAGGCTGAGCGCTCTGGTTGTCGATCAGGTAGGTGACAACGATGTCATACAGACCACGCTTGAGCGTGAACCGCTTGATGTAGTTGACGCCATCCTTGCTGAACTTCAGGTCTACGACCAATTGGTCCTGACCGTCAGCCAGTTGATAACTTTTCTTCTCCGAAGAGAAAACCGGACGACCGGCTTGGCTTGCATCGGGACCGTTGGTACCGATCAGACCGCTTTGAGCCTGGTAAATACGCTCGCCACCGTTATCGAACAGCTGGAAAGGGATTTCCGGATGGTCTTGGCGGCGTGGGTACAGCGGCAGGGTCAGCTTGGCTACGTCACCACCTTGTGGGTCGACTGCCAGGTCCAACACATCCGTTTTGATCTGGATGAGGTCGGTGCTTGCTGCAACTGGAACTTCGGCGGGCGCCTTGGCTTCGCCTGCTGCGCGTGGAATGTCATCACTGGCGGCAGCGTTAGTGCCACTTGCCGTGTCGGGAAGTCCCGCAGGTGCAGTGTTGACGGCAACATTCTGAGTCGGCAGGGCAGCTTGGCCATAGTCTTGGTTCCACTTAAGAACCATAACGTAGGACACGATTGCCAGGGCGACGATCAGGATCGTGCGTTTAATATCCATGATTACTCGGCCATCGAAGAAGAACGGGAGGTGGGGACAGGTGGAACCGGGTCATAACCACCGGGATTCCACGGATGACAGCGACCTAAACGACGAAAGGTCAGCCAGCCACCGCGCAGAAGACCATGATTTTCTATGGCCTCTAACGCGTAGCAGGAACAACTGGGGTAGAAACGACAGTGGTTGGCCATCAGAGGACTAATGGCGTAGCGGTAAAACTGGATCGGAACGAGGGCCAGTTTACGCATCGTTGCTGTCTACCCCTACAGTTTCGGGGCTGGCTGGAGGTGCTGGCTTGTGGGTACGCGCCAAACGTTTCCAGAGCTTGCCGAAATGCTGAATCAATTCGGGGTTTTCTACATCCCCCAAGCCTTTACGCGCGACGATAACAATATCCCAACCAACCAGTGTGTCCTGGTGGAGGCGAAACGATTCGCGCATCAGACGCTTGAGGCGATTGCGCTCAACGGAGAGCTTTACGCTCTTTTTGCCGATCACCAACCCGAGACGGGGGTGATCCAGATCGTTGTTACGCGCAAGGAGCAGGAGATTTTTCCCCGGAACCTTGCCGGTGGGGGAGTCAAAGACTGCCTTGAAATGCCGGGGAGTTAGCAGACGCTTTTCCCGACTGAAGTCCTGACTCACCACCAGTGCCGGATTATCAAACTGCCAGACGCGCACGACCTTTGGCGCGGCGACGCGACAGGACGGCACGACCGTTCTTGGTAGCCATGCGGGCACGGAAGCCGTGGGTACGGGCGCGTTTGATGGTGCTGGGTTGGAAAGTACGTTTCATGGCGTTGTTACCTGGTTCGTCACAACGGGCCGGAATGGCCCCCGTTTTAAGAGACCGGCGATTCTAGAGAAAGCAAGCCTCTAGGTCAATTTCCAACCAGCTATTCCTTTAATTAGATCTGAATACGGCAGCGTCGCTGTTTTCACCGTTCAGACACTCATCAACACGAACCTAGATATAGAAATAAAGAAGGAAGTTATTTAAAGCTTTTCTGTAAAGCTTATAAAAGCTATGCAGTCCATCCTCTGTGGATAACTGCCTCAAGCCCTTATTCCACTTGATGTACAGAGAATGACAACACAGGGGAGAAACGGTGTTCTGCCTGTGCTGCGCTGTCGGATAAGCTGTGGGTGGAATGGCCTTTTATCCACAGGCCAGTTACCCACAGACTTTCGGACCTACTTGTGCAACGAGCTCAGGTACGCTTATCCACAGAGCTTATGCACAGACCATCGGTCGGCTTTTTCAAGGTTGAGGCATTGATTTTGGCTGGGGTGTCAGCAAGCTACATGTGGATAAGTGGACAGCTGATCGCTACAATGGCGGCTGTTTTTGCCTCACCGGCTTTCAACTTAGGGGATATCCGTGTCAGTGGAACTTTGGCAGCAGTGCGTGGAGCTTTTGCGCGATGAGCTGCCTGCCCAGCAATTCAACACCTGGATCCGTCCGCTACAGGTGGAAGCCGAAGGCGACGAGTTGCGTGTCTACGCGCCCAATCGGTTTGTGCTCGACTGGGTCAACGAGAAGTATCTGAGCCGTGTTCTCGAATTGCTCGACGAACATGGCAATGGTCTCGCCCCAGTGCTCTCCTTATTAATAGGTAGCAAACGCAGCTCCGCGCCTCGCGCTGCACCTAATGCACCGCTGGCGGCTGCGGCGTCTCAAGCCCAGGTGGCGACCGCACCGGCTGCCCCGACGCCTTCCGCTGCGCCGACGCCCTCCAAATCGTCGACGCAAAAAAATGCGCCGGAGCATGAAGAGCCGTCCCGCGATAGCTTCGACCCGATGGCAGGAGCCAGTTCCCAACAGGCCCCTGTTCGTGCCGAGCAGCGCACTGTGCAGGTCGAAGGTGCGCTCAAGCACACCAGTTACCTGAACCGCACATTCACCTTTGAAAACTTCGTCGAGGGTAAATCCAACCAGCTGGCGCGCGCCGCTGCCTGGCAGGTCGCCGACAACCCCAAGCATGGTTACAACCCGCTCTTCCTTTATGGTGGCGTCGGCTTGGGTAAGACCCACTTGATGCACGCTGTGGGTAACCATCTATTAAAGAAGAATCCGAATGCCAAGGTCGTATACCTGCACTCGGAGCGCTTCGTGGCTGATATGGTCAAGGCCTTGCAGCTCAACGCTATCAACGAATTCAAGCGTTTCTATCGCTCTGTTGATGCCTTGCTGATCGATGACATTCAATTCTTCGCCCGCAAGGAACGTTCCCAGGAAGAGTTTTTCCACACGTTCAACGCTCTGCTCGAAGGCGGCCAGCAGGTTATTCTGACCAGCGACCGTTACCCGAAGGAAATCGAAGGTCTGGAAGAACGCTTGAAGTCCCGCTTCGGCTGGGGCTTGACGGTTGCCGTAGAGCCGCCGGAGCTTGAAACCCGCGTCGCGATCCTGATGAAAAAGGCCGACCAGGCCAAGGTTGAGCTTCCCCACGATGCGGCGTTCTTTATCGCCCAACGCATTCGCTCCAACGTGCGGGAGCTGGAAGGTGCGCTCAAGCGGGTAATTGCCCACTCGCATTTTATGGGCCGCGATATCACGATTGAGCTGATTCGCGAATCTCTGAAAGACCTGCTGGCTCTGCAAGACAAGCTGGTGAGTGTGGATAACATCCAGCGCACTGTGGCCGAGTACTACAAGATCAAGATTTCCGACCTGCTGTCCAAGCGTCGTTCGCGCTCGGTAGCACGTCCGCGTCAGGTGGCCATGGCCCTCTCCAAGGAGTTGACCAACCATAGCCTGCCGGAAATCGGTGATGTATTTGGTGGTCGCGACCACACCACGGTCTTGCACGCGTGCCGCAAGATCAACGAACTTAAGGAATCCGACGCGGATATTCGCGAGGACTACAAGAACCTGCTGCGTACACTGACTACGTGATGACACCAGCGCAGCTTATTAAGGCAAGGGACTAGACCATGCATTTCACCATTCAACGCGAAGCCCTGTTGAAACCCCTGCAACTGGTCGCAGGCGTCGTCGAGCGCCGTCAGACCTTGCCGGTACTCTCTAACGTATTGCTGGTGGTCGAAGGCCAGCAATTGTCCTTGACCGGTACCGACCTGGAAGTCGAGTTGGTGGGTCGTGTGCAGTTGGAAGAGCCTGCTGAACCGGGCGAGATCACCGTACCGGCGCGCAAGTTGATGGATATTTGCAAAAGCCTGCCGAACGATGCGCTGATCGACATCAAGGTTGATGAACAGAAGCTGGTGGTAAAAGCTGGCCGTAGCCGTTTCACTCTGTCCACGCTGCCGGCCAATGATTTCCCGACCGTCGAAGAGGGTCCTGGCTCGCTGACGTGCAGCCTGGAACAGAGCAAACTGCGTCGTTTGATTGAGCGCACCAGCTTCGCCATGGCCCAGCAGGATGTGCGGTATTACCTGAACGGCATGTTGCTTGAAGTATCCGAAGGCGTCATCCGCGCGGTCGCTACCGACGGTCACCGCTTGGCGATGTGCTCAATGCGCGCCGATATCGGTCAGCCCGATCGTCATCAAGTCATCGTGCCACGCAAAGGTATTCTTGAACTGGCACGCCTGCTCACTGAGCCGGACGGCAATGTGAGCATCGTGTTGGGGCAGCATCACATCCGCGCCACTACGGGCGAATTCACGTTCACCTCCAAGCTGGTAGATGGCAAGTTCCCGGATTACGAGCGTGTATTGCCTAAAGGTGGCGACAAGCTGGTGATCGGCGATCGCCAGGCGCTGCGCGAAGCGTTCAGTCGTACTGCCATTCTGTCCAACGAAAAGTACCGTGGTATCCGCCTGCAACTGGCCAATGGTCAGCTGAAGATCCAAGCTAACAACCCAGAACAGGAAGAAGCGGAAGAAGAAGTGGGCGTCGACTACAACGGCGGCTCGCTGGAAATCGGCTTCAACGTGAGCTACCTCTTGGACGTGCTGGGTGTGATGACCACCGAACAGGTTCGCCTGATTCTGTCGGACTCCAACAGCAGCGCGCTGGTGCAGGAATCCGATAACGACGACTCGGCTTACGTTGTCATGCCGATGCGCCTGTAACCATGCTCAGCAGAAGCTAGATGTCCCTCAGTCGCGTCTCGGTCACCGCGGTGCGCAATCTGCACCCGGTGACCTTCTCCCCCTCCCCCCGCATTAACATCCTCCACGGCGCCAATGGCAGTGGCAAAACCAGTGTGCTGGAAGCCATTCATTTGTTGGGGCTCGCGCGTTCCTTTCGTAGCGCTCGTCTTTTGCCGGTTATTCAATACGAACAGTTGGCTTGCACCGTGTTTGGCCAGGTCGAACTGGCTGAGGGTGGGCACAGCAGTTTGGGAATATCCCGTGATCGCGGGGGCGAGTTTCAGATCCGCATAGATGGGCAAAATGCACGCAGCGCGGCTCAGTTGGCCGAAATTCTGCCGCTGCAGCTGATCAATCCGGATAGCTTCCGGCTACTGGAAGGTGCGCCAAAAATACGTAGGCAATTCCTCGATTGGGGAGTGTTCCACGTGGAACCGCGATTTATGGCCACATGGCAGCGCCTGCAGAAGGCCCTGCGGCAGCGGAACTCGTGGCTGCGGCATGGTACACTTGACGCCGCTTCGCAAGCGGCCTGGGACCGTGAACTGTGCCTGGCCAGCGACGAAATAGATGAATACCGCCGTGCCTACATCAAAGCCTTGAAACCAGTCTTTGAACAGACCTTGAAAGAGTTACTGGATCTCGAAGGGCTGACGTTGAGCTACTACCGTGGTTGGGACAAAGAGCGTGAACTCAGTGCAGTTCTTGCCACTTCCTTGCAGCGGGATCAGCAGATTGGCCACACCCAGGCCGGCCCTCAACGGGCTGATTTGCGTCTTAGGTTAGGCGCTCATAATGCCGCGGACATCTTGTCCCGCGGTCAGCAAAAGTTGGTGGTGTGCGCTCTGCGTATCGCCCAGGGCCACTTGGTGAGCCAGGCCCGGCGCGGTCAATGTATTTATCTGGTGGATGACTTGCCGTCCGAACTCGACGAGCAACATCGCCGTTCGTTATGCCGCTTGTTGGAAGACTTACGCTGCCAAGTGTTTATCACTTGTGTAGACCACGAATTATTGAGGGAAGGCTGGCAGACGGAAACGCCAGTCGCTTTGTTCCACGTGGAACAAGGCCGTATCACCCAGACCCACGACCATCGGGAGTGAAGGCATGAGCGAAGAAAACACGTACGACTCGACCAGCATTAAAGTGCTGAAAGGTTTGGATGCCGTACGCAAACGTCCCGGTATGTACATTGGCGACACTGATGACGGTAGCGGTCTGCACCACATGGTGTTCGAGGTGGTCGACAACTCCATCGACGAAGCTCTGGCCGGTCACTGCGACGACATCAGCATCATCATCCATCCGGATGAGTCCATCACCGTGCGCGACAACGGTCGTGGTATCCCGGTGGATGTGCATAAAGAAGAAGGCGTATCTGCAGCAGAGGTCATCATGACCGTGCTCCACGCTGGCGGTAAATTCGACGACAACTCCTATAAAGTTTCCGGCGGATTGCACGGTGTAGGTGTTTCGGTGGTGAACGCTTTGTCTGAAGAGCTGATCTTGACCGTACGTCGTAGCGGCAAGATCTGGGAGCAGACCTATGTGCACGGTGTGCCTCAAGCGCCTATGGCCATCGTGGGAGACAGCGAAACCACGGGCACCCAGATTCACTTCAAGGCTTCCAGCGAGACCTTCAAGAATATTCATTTCAGCTGGGACATTCTGGCCAAACGCATCCGTGAACTGTCTTTCCTTAACTCCGGTGTAGGTATCGTCCTCAAAGACGAGCGCAGCGGTAAGGAAGAACTGTTCAAGTACGAAGGCGGTTTGCGTGCGTTCGTTGAGTACCTGAACACCAACAAGACTCCGGTCAACCAGGTGTTCCACTTCAACATCCAGCGTGAAGACGGCATCGGCGTGGAAATCGCCCTGCAATGGAACGACAGCTTCAACGAGAACCTGTTGTGCTTCACCAACAATATTCCGCAGCGCGACGGGGGGACTCACCTTGTGGGTTTCCGTTCGGCGCTGACGCGTAATCTCAATACCTACATCGAAGCCGAAGGCCTGGCCAAGAAGCATAAAGTCGCCACTACGGGTGACGATGCACGCGAAGGCCTGACGGCGATCATCTCGGTGAAAGTGCCGGACCCTAAGTTCAGCTCCCAGACCAAAGACAAGCTGGTGTCTTCCGAAGTGAAGACCGCCGTGGAACAGGAGATGGGTAAATACTTCTCCGACTTCCTGCTGGAGAACCCGAACGAGGCCAAGCTGGTTGTCGGCAAGATGATCGATGCCGCTCGCGCGCGTGAAGCGGCGCGTAAGGCTCGTGAGATGACCCGTCGTAAAGGCGCGCTGGATATCGCTGGCCTGCCGGGCAAATTGGCGGACTGCCAAGAGAAAGACCCTGCCCTCTCCGAACTGTACCTGGTGGAAGGTGACTCTGCTGGCGGTTCCGCCAAGCAGGGTCGTAACCGCCGTACCCAAGCCATCCTGCCGTTGAAAGGTAAGATCCTCAACGTTGAGAAGGCGCGCTTCGACAAGATGATTTCCTCTCAGGAAGTCGGCACCTTGATCACGGCGTTGGGCTGCGGTATTGGCCGCGAAGAGTACAACATCGACAAATTGCGTTATCACAACATCATCATCATGACCGATGCTGACGTCGACGGTTCGCACATTCGTACCCTGCTGCTGACGTTCTTCTTCCGTCAACTGCCAGAGCTGATCGAGCGCGGCTACATCTACATCGCTCAGCCACCGTTGTACAAAGTGAAAAAAGGCAAGCAAGAGCAATACATCAAAGACGACGACGCCATGGAAGAGTACATGACGCAGTCGGCCCTGGAAGATGCCAGCCTGCACTTGAATGACGAAGCGCCAGGCATTTCCGGTGAAGCGTTGGAGCGCCTGGTTAACGACTTCCGAATGGTGATGAAGACCCTCAAGCGCCTGTCGCGCCTGTACCCGCAGGAGTTGACCGAGCACTTCATCTACCTGCCGGCCGTTAGCCTGGAACAGCTGAGCGACCACGCAGCAATGCAAGATTGGCTGGCTCAGTATGAAGTGCGTCTGCGCACCGTTGAGAAATCCGGTCTGGTCTACAAGGCCAGCCTGCGTGAAGACCGTGAGCGTAATGTCTGGCTGCCTGAGGTCGAGCTGATTTCCCACGGCCTGTCGAACTACATTACCTTCAACCGCGACTTCTTCGGCAGCAACGATTACAAGACCGTGGTGACACTGGGCGCACAACTAAGCACCCTGCTCGACGACGGTGCTTACATCCAGCGTGGCGAGCGTAAGAAGCAGGTTAAGGAATTCAAAGAAGCTCTTGACTGGCTGATGGCAGAAAGCACCAAGCGTCACACCATCCAGCGGTACAAAGGTCTGGGCGAAATGAACCCCGATCAATTGTGGGAAACCACCATGGACCCAAGCCAGCGTCGTATGCTGCGCGTGACCATCGAAGATGCGATTGGCGCGGACCAGATCTTCAACACCCTCATGGGTGATGCGGTCGAACCTCGTCGTGACTTCATCGAAAGCAACGCCTTGGCAGTTTCTAACTTGGATTTCTAAGTTCGATTAACGCGCCATAAACAAGAAAGGCCAACGCTCTGCGTTGGCCTTTTTTATTATTTGGATGACCGCATTTTTGCAAATGCTCCACGTGGAACATCGGTCTACTCAACCCGCCGAGCTGGTAGGAACACTTTCCAAGCGATAGCCATATCCATAAATGGTTAACAGCTGCCATCCCCTATCGGCAGTCAGTCCCAGCTTATTACGCAGTCGATAGATATGGGTATCTAACGGCCGAGACGAGACCATTTCTTCGTGCGTCCAGAATCGCTCATAGAGGTATTCACGAGACAGCGGACGCGCCAGATTGGCGAACAGGCAGCTGGCCAATCGGTACTCGCGCTCGGTGAGGTTGATCGGTTTTCCTGCGCGAGTGACTGTCAGTTCAGCATCGTCAAAAGTCAGGTCGTTGAAACTTTGCACTTCATGGGTCGTGGATTTTTGCAGGCCATGGCGGCGAAGAACCGCGCTGACACGCGCCTTCAATTCATTCGGGCGAAAAGGTTTGCTGACATAGTCATCGGCACCGCTGTTCAACGCCGTGACAATATCGCTTTCAGCGTCACGGCTGGTCAGCATGATGACCGCAGGGGGCGCATCCATGTGTTCGCGTGTCCAGCGCAGCAGTGCGATACCCGTGATGTCTGGCAATTGCCAGTCGAGTATCAGCAGATCAAAGGTTTCTCGACGTAACTGGCGTAGCAGGTCTTCACCCCGCTCGAAACAATGCAGGGTCCAAGGCTGTTCAGTGGTACCAGGAATTTGTCGCAGTGTCTGTTCCACCCGGCGCAATTCCGCGGGTTCGTCATCCAGTATTGCGACACGCATGGGTGGGTCCTTTCATTGAAGAGTACGGCAGCCGTCAGCCTGTTCAAGGCACGTACTGCGCAGATGCCGGCCGTTGAATCTGAAGAATTGTGCTCAGAAACGGCGCTCCCTGGATCTCTCGGTAGGCTGAAGTCCATGAGCGGTTAACCCATTGGAAATTCTCGCTACCTAGGAAGGGAAGATACCGACTCCCGATAGTAAGGAAAAGGCTCAGCCGACGCATGTGCTGTCGTAGACTCCTGTCCTCAAAAACGAGTTACCGCCCCATAATCCCATCGTGCTCAATTCGCCATGGCCAATGCCTTCATGAACATCAAGCAGCAAACATCGTCCCGCGGGTCGAAAATGAGCTTCACTGGGTTCAAGGCGTGTGTGCCTATCCAGCCACTGCTTAGATACGGTGACCTATGATGCTTTGGGGCAAGGCCGAAAAACGCCAACCCACCCACGCCCAGCGCTTGTTTCACGGCTTGGTGCGCGAATGGGTGTGGATCGGCTTGCTGCTGCTGCCTATGACGGCCTACCTGTCGGTGAGTTCGGGGTTGGCGCTGAATAACTCCTTCTATGACACTTTTCGCCGCCTCACTCCTCTACCGGTGGACCCGCGCGTGTTGCTGGTGACCATCGACGAACCGAGCCTCAAGAAACTGGGGCCGTGGCCATGGCCGCGCAGCTTGCACGCCGATTTGATTGACCGCCTCAATGCCGCACAACCGGCAGGGATCCTTTTCGATGTCATCTTCAGCGAACCAGAGGAACCTGCGAGCGACAAGCGCCTGTCTGACGCCGTATGTAACGCCGGCAATGTAGTGCTGCCGTTGGTTCGCGAAGGCTCTTCTCGCTATAGCCAGGCCGACGCGCAAATGTTGCCCCTGCTTAAATGTGCCAGAGGGCTGGGTCATATCAACGTAGAAGCCGACAACGACGGTGTGGTGCGACGCCTGTACCTGCGTGAGGGACCTGTCGGTGCCACGGTCCCGCAGTTGGCCTGGTTGGCTTATGAAATGAGCGATGAAACGAAGCCGATGCCAGGCAACCCGCAGGCGTCGATATTGCAACATTGGCAGCGCGAACATGGGGTTCGCGTCCCTGTTATTGCGCCTGGTGCCCGATTTCCCAGTGTGTCCTATGTCAGCGTATTGCATGGCGAAGTACCACCTGAAATGCTGCATGGTCGCTTGATTCTAGTGGGGGGGATGGACTCAGGCTTGGGCGATTATTTTTTCAGCCCGCTCTCTTCCACTGTCGGCGCCACGGCCGGGTTGGACATCCAGGCCAACGTTCTCAATGCCTTGCTCCAGGGACGCAGCGTCGTGGATCTGCCTGGATGGCTGGCGGCACTGATAGCGACGAGTCTTGTGGCGGTGCTGCTGGGCCTGCTGCTTCATCGTCCCCGCTATGCCTTGTGGATGACCGTGGGCTGCATGCTTGCGGCGTTGCTTATCGCTTTGGGGTTACTGCGGTTGGGCCACTGGTGGTCACCCGCCGCGTGTTTGATCGGTTTGCTGCTCAGCTACCTGGTCTGGAATTGGCGTCGCCTGAGTGTGATCCTGGCCTATTTCGGTTGGGAGCTGGCGCGTCTGGATAACGAACCCAAGGTGCTTCCCGAACGGCGCCGCGCACCCGCCAGCCGCGGTGATGTGTTGCAAGCGCGCATTTTTGCCTTGGAACAGGCTGTCAGCCGCACGCGGGATACTCGCCGTTTTATGGCCGATGGGTTGGAATGCCTGCCGGTGGCCACGCTGATTACCGACCCCCGCGGCAATATTCTTTTGGCTAACCGCATTGCCCGTGAGGTGTTCGGTAATGACCTGGTCGCCGAAAACCTGCTGGAGCAACTTGCCGATCTGGGCTACCCACCGCTGCACAACGGCGTGCGCCCTGCCCTGTCGGCGTTGGAATTGGTGGAGTTTCGCGATATCCATCAACGTAGTCTGCGCATGGAGCTTGCCCCGTTGCTACCGGCCGAAGGGGACGTCGCCCTCGGCTGGCTGCTGAGCCTCACCGACCTGAGCAAAGAGCGCGAGGCCCAGCAGCATCGAGAAACCATGCTGCGGTTCCTGTCCCATGACCTGCGCGCGCCCCACTCGGCCATCCTCGCGTTACTGGATGTGCACAGCGGTGAGTCGCCGGTGTTTGCCCAGGTCGAACAACAAGTTCGACGTGCGCTGAGCCTAACGGAGTCATTTGTGCAGTTGGCGAAAGCTGAGGCTGACGGTTATCAATTCCAGCCGACCTTATTCGCCATGTTGGTGATGGATGCCTTCGACCAAGTGGCAGTGATCGCCCAGCTCAAAGGCATACATCTGGTTCATGACCTGGATGAGACTGACGAAGGCATGGTGTCAGCCGACCAATCGCTGCTGACGCGTGCGTTGTTTAACGTGCTTGAGAATGCCGTCAAATACTCACCTTCCGGGACTACCGTCAGGTTGAGTCACGCCAGTGAGCAGGGCTGGTTGGAATGCCGGATCAGCGACCAGGGCCCAGGTATAGCACCAGAGGATTTGCCGGAGCTGTTCAGCCAGTACCGGCGCTTTGATTCTGCACAGGGCAGCGAAGGGCTTGGGTTGGGGCTAACAATGGTTAAAGCCGTTGTTGAGCGCCATAGAGGCCGGATCGACTGCGAAAGTACACTGGGCAAAGGCACCGCTTTCAGCCTACGTTTGCCTCTTTTAGATGAATGAGTAAGGCTTTTTCACAAGGCACAAAAAAACCGGTCATCAGGACCGGTTTTTTTATAGCTGGAAAAACTTATGCACGGTTTTTGTGATTTTATTCTTTTTTTGAATATTCAATAAAATCAGCAAGTTATGTTTAAAAAAGAGCCATTTGCCAACAATCCGTGCACAGGTTATCCACAGAACTTCAAACGACGGGCGTGTCCACCACCACGGGCTCCGGAGGCAGCGAACCCATGGCACGTTGCTGCGCTTCATTCCACGCCTGAGCACGGTCGTTCAGCGCTGCAATAGCCCTTGGGCCCTCTCCTTCGGCGTACATCGGCTCGCCAATCACCACGGTGATCGTGCCTTCGCGTTTGGCCCAGCCAGTTTTTGGCCAAAATTTGCCGGCGTTATGGGCAATCGGCAATACCGGCAGATTGGCGTTGACCGCCAAAGCAGTCCCGCCACGGGAGAACTTGCCCACAGTGCCGTAGGGTACTCGTGTGCCTTCGGGGAAGATCAGTACCCACACACCATCTTTGAGTAGCTCATCGCCCTTCTTGGCAACGTGCTTGAGCGCGGCCTTGGGGTTGTCTCGATCAATCGCGATCGGCCGCAACATCGCCATGGCCCAACCGAAGAACGGGACATACAGCAGTTCGCGCTTGAGCACCTGGCTCAAGGGCGAAAAGTATGCCGAGAGAAAGAACGTTTCCCAGGTGCTCTGATGGTTCGACAGAATCACGCAAGGCTGCTGCGGGACGTTTTCCGCGCCCTTGACCTCGAAACGGATATTCAGGAATACCTTGGCCAACCACAAAGCGCAGCGGCACCAGTAGACGTTGATAAAGCGATAGCGCGCCTTGAACGGCAGGAACGGCGCAATAAAAAAGCTCAGGGTGCACCAAAGAAACGAACTGGTGCCCAGCAGCAGGTAAAAGAAAAAGGTTCTGATGGCCTGCAAGATCGACATGGCGGCATTTACCGTTGCGGGACACGGCCCGCCTGTTGAACAGCGCACTCCCGAACAATCCTTGGTCAGGAAGTCGAGGGCGGCTAGTTGTTGATAAGTTCTGCGGCAACTGCCGCCAGATCGTCAAAAATCAAAGTGCCTACCGGCAGGTTTTTCGCCTGGGTCTTTTCGCCTTTCCCGGTCTTTACCAAAACTGGCTGAGAGTCGACGGCCTTGGCCGCCTCCAGGTCACCGAGGCTGTCCCCGACGAACCATATCCCAGCCAATGGCACGTTGTAATGTTTTGCAATGGTTTTCAACATGCCCGGCTTAGGTTTGCGGCAATCGCAGCCTTCGTCCGGTCCATGGGGGCAGTACACCACCAACCCCACCTCACCGCCCTGCTCGGCCACCAACGTGCGCAAGCGCGCGTGCATGGCGTCCAGGGTGGCGAGGTCATAGTAGCCACGGGCAATGCCGGACTGGTTGGTGGCGACGGCCACCGTCCAGCCGGCTTTGCTCAACTGCGCAATGGCCTCGATCGAGCCGGGCAGTGGAATCCACTCCTCCACCGACTTGATGTAAGCGTCGGAGTCGTAATTGATCACCCCGTCCCGATCGAGAATCAGCAGTTTCAGCATGGTCAGCTCAGGGTCGAAATATCGGCGATATTGACGAACAAGCCGCGCAGACGCGCGAGCATGGCGTAGCGATTTTTCCGCACACCAGCATCTTCGGCATTGATCATCACCGCTTCGAAGAACGCATCCACCGGCTCACGCAAGGTAGCCAGGCGCGCCAGTGCTTCGGCGTAATTGCGTTCTGCAATCAGCGGTTTCACCGCATTCTCGGCCTTGGCGATGGCCGAGTTCAGCGAGAACTCCTTGGCATCGGCAAACAGGCCAGGGTCGACGTCGGCATTGCCCAGGCCTTCGGCCTTGCTCAGCAGGTTCGACACACGCTTGTTCACGGCCGCCAGCGCATCGGCTTCCGGCAACTTACGGAACGCCTGCACGGCTTGTACGCGCTGGTCGAAGTCCAGTGCCGAACCCGGTTGCAGAGCGCGAACCGACAGGTATACCGACACGTCCACGCCCTCGTCTTCATAACGCGCACGCAGACGGTCGAACACGAATTCCAGCACTTGCTCAGCCAGGCCGGCCTGCTTGACCTTGCCGCCGAACTGACCGACCGCGAACACCACGGCCTGGGTCAGGTCGAGGTCGAGCTTTTTGTCGATCAGAATGCGCAGCACGCCCAAGGCCGCGCGGCGCAGGGCATAGGGGTCTTTGCTCCCGGTCGGCAGCATGCCGATACCGAAGATGCCGACCAGGGTGTCCAGCTTATCGGCGATGGCCACGGCCGCGCCGGTCAGGGTGGACGGCAACTCGGCGCCGGCACCGCGCGGCATGTACTGCTCGTTCAGCGCCAGAGCCACGTCGTTCGGCTCGCCGTCGTTGAGGGCGTAGTAGTAACCGGCGACGCCTTGCATCTCGGGGAACTCACCGACCATCTCGGTGGCCAGGTCGCACTTGGACAGCAAGCCCGCACGCGCGGCCCAGGCGGCATCACCGCCAATGCGCGGTGCAATGTAAGCGGCCAGTTTCGAAACCCGTACGGCCTTGTCATAGACACTGCCGAGTTTTTCCTGGAACACCACGTTCTGCAGGCGCAGGTTGAAGTCTTCCAGCTTCTGCTTCTTGTCTTGCTTGAAGAAGAACTCGGCGTCGGTCAGGCGCGGGCGAACGACTTTCTCGTTACCGGCGATGATCTGCTGCGGGTCCTTGCTTTCGATGTTGGCCACGGTGATAAAGCGCGGCAGCAACTTGCCGTCCATGTCCAGCAGGCAGAAATACTTCTGGTTGTCCTGCATGGTGGTGATCAGGGCTTCCTGCGGCACGTCGAGGAAGCGCTCTTCGAACGAGCACACCAAAGGCACCGGCCATTCAACCAGCGCGGTCACTTCGTCGAGCAGGTTCGGCGGTACGATGGCGGTGCCTTCCTGCAGGCGGGCCAACTCTTCGGTGCGCTTGCTGATCAGTTCACGACGTTCATTGGCATCGGCCAATACGTAAGCGCCGCGCAGGTCATTGAGGTAATTGGCCGGCGAGGTGATGCGCACGCTTTGCGGATGATGGAAACGGTGACCGCGGGAGTCGCGGCCGGCTTTCTGGGCGAGGATGGTGCAGTCGATGACCTGATCACCGAGCAGCATCACCAACCACTGGGTCGGACGCACGAACTCTTCCTTGCGCGCGCCCCAGCGCATGCGCTTGGGAATCGGCAGGTCGTTCAGAGAGTCTTCGACAATGGTCGGCAACAGGCTGGCGGTCGGCTTGCCGGTAATCACCTGGCTAAAGCGCAGTTTCGGACCGCTTTGATCGATGTCGCTCAGCTCGACACCACATTTTTTGGCAAAGCCAAGGGCGGCTTGGGTCGGGTTACCTTCGGCGTCGAACGCGGCCTGGCGCGGCGGGCCGTCGAGGTTGATGCTGCGGTCCGGCTGTTGGGTTTCCAGCGCGGTCAGCAACACGGCCAGGCGGCGCGGCGCGGCGTAGACTTTTTTCGCCTCAAACTTCAAACCTGCGGTCTGCAGGCCTTTTTCGATCCCGGCCAGGAACGCATCGGCCAGGGTATTGAGTGCCTTGGGTGGCAGCTCTTCGGTGCCCAGTTCAACCAGGAAATCTTGAGCACTCATTGTGCAGCCTCCAGCTTAGCCAACACTTCATCACGCAGGTCTGGGGTTGCCATCGGGAAGCCCAGCTTGGCGCGTGCCAGCAGGTAGGCTTGGGCGACGGAACGCGCCAGGGTGCGTACACGCAGGATGTATTGCTGACGCGCGGTCACCGAGATGGCGCGGCGGGCGTCCAGCAGGTTGAAGGTATGGGAAGCCTTCAACACCATTTCATAGCTCGGCAACGGCAGCGGCTGATCCAACTCGATCAGGCGCTTGGCTTCGCTTTCATAGAAATCGAACAGTTCGAACAGCTTGTCGACATTGGCGTGTTCGAAGTTATAGGTCGACTGCTCCACTTCGTTCTGGTGGAACACGTCGCCATAGGTGACTTTGCCGAACGGGCCGTCAGCCCATACCAGGTCGTAGACCGAGTCCACACCTTGCAGGTACATCGCCAGGCGTTCCAGGCCGTAGGTGATTTCGCCGGTCACCGGGTAGCACTCGATGCCGCCGGCCTGCTGGAAGTACGTGAATTGCGTCACTTCCATACCGTTGAGCCAGACTTCCCACCCCAGACCCCAGGCGCCCAGGGTCGGCGATTCCCAGTTGTCTTCGACGAAACGGATGTCGTGTACCAGAGGGTCCAGGCCCACATGCTTGAGCGAGCCCAGGTACAGTTCCTGGAAATTGTCCGGGTTGGGCTTCAATACCACCTGGAACTGGTAGTAGTGCTGCAGACGGTTCGGGTTTTCGCCGTAGCGGCCGTCAGTCGGGCGGCGACTGGGCTGCACATAAGCGGCGTTCCAGGTTTCCGGGCCGATGGCCCGCAGGAATGTTGCGGTGTGGAAAGTGCCGGCGCCTACTTCCATATCGTAGGGCTGAAGTACCACACAACCTTGCTCGGCCCAGTATTGCTGGAGGGCGAGGATCAAGTCTTGGAAGGTACGCACGGCTGGCGTAGGCTGGCTCACGAAATTCACCTGTTACTTGGGCTGCGATTTAAAGAGCGGGAGTATACCCGATTCGGCCGCGCCACCATCCCCTGGAGCCTTATGCCACGCTGCTTTTGGTGTTCTGAAGATCCGCTGTACATGGCTTATCACGATCAAGAGTGGGGAACGCCGCTGCGCGATGCGCAGGGTTTGTTCGAGTTGTTATTGCTCGAAGGGTTCCAGGCGGGCCTGTCCTGGATCACCGTTTTACGCAAACGCGAGCATTATCGAAAGGTGTTGTTCGGCTTCGACGCCCAGCGCCTGGCGCGCTTGAGCGATGATGAAATCGAAGCGTTGATGCAGGACCCAGGCATCGTGCGCAATCGCTTGAAGCTCAACGCCACCCGCCGCAATGCGGCCGCCTGGCTGACGCTGGAAGACCCGGTGGGCTTGCTATGGTCTTTCGTCGGTGGCGTGCCCAAGATCAATCACTTCAAGGATCGCAGTGAAGTTCCGGCGATCACGCCAGAGGCCGAGGCGATGAGCAAAGCCTTGAAAAAAGCCGGTTTCACCTTTGTCGGTCCGACCATTTGCTACGCCTTTATGCAGGCCTCGGGCATGGTCATGGATCACACTCAGGATTGCGACCGTTACGCGCAGTTGGTCAACGCCGGTTAGAATGCGCGCTTTGCGCACCGCACACGATCAGGAGTGACCTGTGGAAAAGTTTAAAGGCGCCTTGCTGGTAGGCGCTCTCCGGTTGTTCGCCCTACTGCCCTGGCGCGCTGTCCAGGCCGTCGGTACCGCGATTGGCTGGGTCATGTGGAAAACCCCCAACCGCTCTCGCGACACGGTGCGGATCAACCTCTCCAAATGCTTTCCGGACATGGACCCCGCCGAGCGCGAGCGCCTGGTCGGCCGCAGCCTGATGGACATCGGCAAGTCCCTGACCGAAAGCGCCTGCGCCTGGATCTGGCCGGCCCAGCGCTCCATCGACCTGGTGCGTGAAGTCGAAGGACTGGAAGTCCTGCACGAGGCTCTGGCGTCGGGTAAAGGCGTGGTGGGCATCACCAGTCATCTGGGCAACTGGGAAGTGTTGAACCACTTCTATTGCAGCCAGTGCAAACCGATCATTTTCTACCGCCCGCCCAAGCTCAAGGCGGTGGACGAATTGCTGCGCAAGCAGCGGGTGCAACTGGGCAACCGCGTAGCTGCCTCCACCAAGGAAGGCATCCTGAGTGTGATCAAGGAAGTGCGCAAAGGTGGCCAGGTGGGTATTCCCGCCGACCCGGAACCGGCGGAGTCCGCGGGAATCTTCGTACCGTTCTTCGCCACCCAAGCCCTCACCAGCAAATTCGTGCCCAACATGCTCGCCGGCCACAAGGCTGTGGGCGTGTTCCTGCATGCCCTGCGCCTGCCGGACGGTTCGGGCTACAAAGTGATCCTGGAAGCGGCGCCGGAAGACATGTACAGCACCGACACCGCCACGTCCTGCGCGGCGATGAGCAAGGTGGTGGAACGTTATGTCGGCGCCTACCCGAGCCAGTACATGTGGAGCATGAAGCGCTTCAAGAAACGTCCGCCGGGTGAAGCACGGTGGTACTGACCCACTGCTGACCGAAAAACAACGGCAAACCAAATGTGGGAGGGGGCAAGTCGAATCGTCGCACCGCCCCTCCTACATTTTCGATCTGCTCGGGTTTAGCGGTCGAGTTTCTTCAGGAACACCATCATCTCTTTCTCGGCCTGCTTGTCGCCGTGGGCCTGGGCCGCTTCGATGCCCTTCTCCCACGCCTGCCGCGCTGCGGCATTATCGCCCAAGCCCAACTGTGCCTTGCCTAACAACTTCCACGCCGCCGAATATTTCGGATCAAAGCCGACGCACCGCTGCAAATGCTCGGCTGCCTTGGCGTTGTCCTTCAAATCCAAATAACCCTTGCCCAGACCAAAGCGCAACAGCGAGTTATCCACACCCTTGGCGAGCATTTTCTCCAGGGATTCAAGCATGCCGGCGTACTCCTAAATCAGAAAAAGCTCAGCCCCACGTGGAACAGTTTCTCCACGTCACGGATATGTTTCTTATCCACAAGGAAAAGGATGACGTGGTCACCAGTGGCGATCACCGTGTCGTCGTGGGCAATGAGCACCTCTTCATCGCGAATGATCGCGCCAATGGTGGTGCCCGGCGGCAGGCCGATGTCGCGAATGGCCTTGCCGATGACCTTGCTCGACTTCGAATCGCCGTGGGCAATCGCCTCAATCGCTTCCGCCGCGCCCCGACGCAGGGAGTGCACGCTGACGATATCGCCACGGCGCACATGGGCGAGCAAAGTGCCGATGGTCGCCAGTTGCGGGCTGATGGCGATGTCGATATCGCCACCCTGGATCAGGTCCACATAGGCCGGATTGTTGATGATGGTCATCACCTTTTTTGCCCCCAGGCGCTTGGCCAGCAGGGAGGACATGATGTTGGCCTCGTCATCGTTGGTCAGCGCCAGGAAAATATCGGCGTCGGCGATGTTCTCTTC
The DNA here is from genome assembly GCF_030209215.1 of Pseudomonas sp. efr-133-TYG-23. Classification (NCBI taxonomy): domain Bacteria; kingdom Pseudomonadati; phylum Pseudomonadota; class Gammaproteobacteria; order Pseudomonadales; family Pseudomonadaceae; genus Pseudomonas; species Pseudomonas sp. efr-133-TYG-23. Next base: position 28,162 of record NZ_JARVSL010000032.1, read on the forward strand.
CACCAGCAGGTCGCGGTCTGAAGCGCTGCCTTGGAGTACGACCGTACTGTCCAAGGTGTCGGATAAATGCCGGCAGCGTGCAGGGCTCATCTCGATGATCTTGACCTGGTAGCGGCTTTCGATGGCCTCTGCCAAACGCTCACCGATTTGCCCGCCGCCGGCGATGACGATGCGCTTGTAGGTTTCGTCCAGTCGGCGCATTTCGCTCATGACTGCGCGAATATTCGCTTTGGCGGCGATGAAAAACACTTCGTCGTCGGCTTCGATCACCGTGTCGCCCTGGGGCAGGATCGGTCGATCACGACGGAAAATCGCCGCCACGCGGGTTTCGACGTTCGGCATATGTTCGCGCAATTGGCGCAACTGCTGGCCCACCAAAGGCCCGCCGTAATAGGCCTTCACCGCTACCAGCTGCGCTTTGCCTTCGGCGAAGTCGATCACCTGCAAGGCGCCGGGGATCTCGATCAGGCGCTTGATATAGTGGGTAACCACCTGCTCCGGGCTGATCAAGACATCCACCGGGATCGCATCGTTATCGAACAGCCCGGCGCGGGTCAGGTAGGCCGCCTCACGCACCCGGGCGATCTTGGTCGGCGTGTGAAACAGTGTGTGAGCGACCTGGCAGGCGACCATGTTGGTTTCGTCGCTATTGGTCACGGCGACCAGCATGTCGGCGTCGTCGGCACCGGCTTGGCGCAGTACGGTAGGAAACGAGGCGCGGCCTTGTACGGTTCGGATATCCAGGCGGTCACCCAAATCCCGCAGACGCTCGGCGTCGGTGTCCACCACGGTGATGTCATTGGCTTCGCTGGCCAAATGTTCAGCCAACGTGCCACCGACCTGCCCTGCGCCTAGGATGATGATTTTCATCCGGTCACTCCCTCAAAGCCTTTAGCCGCGCGCGGCGGCGATCTTGATCAGTTTGGCGTAGTAGAAGCCATCGTGCCCGCCTTCCTGCGCGAGTAGTTGCCGACCGTGGCGCTGCTTGATACCGGCCGCGGTGGCGAGGTCCAGCTCCCGCGCGCCGCTGGTGCGCGCGAGAAAGGCTTCAATAACCTCGGTGTTCTCGGTGGGTAAAGTGGAGCAGGTGGCGTAGAGCAGAATGCCGCCGACTTCCAGGGTTGGCCACAGGGCATCGAGCAACTCGCCTTGCAGCGCGGCGAGTGCGGCGATGTCATCGGCTTGGCGGGTGAGTTTGATGTCCGGGTGGCGGCGGATCACGCCGGTGGCGGAGCATGGCGCATCGAGCAGAATGCGCTGGAAAGCTTTGCCGTCCCACCAAGTGGCGGTGTCGCGTCCGTCGGCGGCAATCAGTTCGGCGCTCAGGCCCAGGCGCGCAAGGTTTTCCCGTACACGCACCAGGCGCTTGGCTTCCAAATCGACGGCTACCACCTGCGCCAGGTCTTTTTCCACTTCCAGAATGTGACACGTCTTACCGCCCGGCGCGCAGCAGGCATCCAGCACACGTTGGCCTGGCGCCAGATCGAGCAGGTCGGCGGCCAGCTGTGCGGCTTCGTCCTGCACGCTGATCCAACCCTCGGCAAACCCCGGCAGGCCGCGCACATCGGTGGCGGTTTCGAGCACGATGCCGTCGACGCTGTAGGCGCATGGCGTGGCGCTGAGGCCGGCATCGCTGAGCAGTTTCAGGTAGGCGTCGCGCTGATGATGGCGGCGATTGACTCGCAGGATCATCGGCGGGTGCGCATTGTTGGCTGCGCAGATGGCTTCCCACTGCTGCGGCCAAAAAGCTTTCAGGGATTTCTGTAGCCAACGTGGGTGCGCGGTACGCACCACCGGGTCATGTTCAAGCTCGGCCAGCAGCGCTTCGCTTTCACGCTGGGCGCGGCGCAGCACGGCGTTGAGCAGGGCCTTGGCCCAGGGCTTTTTCAGTTTGTCGGCACAGCCGACGGTTTCTCCGATGGCGGCGTGGGCCGGCACCCGGGTGTAGAGCAGTTGATAGAGGCCCACCAACAGCAGCGCTTCGACATCCGCATCCGCCGCCTTGAACGGCTTTTGCAACAGCTTGGCTGCCAACGCCGACAAACGTGGTTGCCAGCGGGCTGTGCCGAAGGCCAGGTCCTGAGTGAAACCGCGATCGCGATCTTCAACCTTATCCAACTGTGTGGGCAGCGAACTGTTGAGCGATGCCTTGCCGTTGAGAACGGCGGCGAGTGCCTTGGCGGCAGCCAGACGCGGGTTCATTGGACGGCCGCCCCGAGGACGGTACCCAGGGAAAACTTCTCACGTCGGCTGTTGAACAAATCGCTGAAATTCAGCGCTTTGCCACCGGGCAATTGCAGACGAGTCAGGCATAGCGCCTGTTCGCCGCAGGCCACCAGCAGGCCGTCCTTGCTGGCGCCGATGATCTCACCGGGCGCGCCGTTGCCGTCGGCCAAGGTAGCGGCCAGCACTTTCAGGGCTTCGCCATTGAGGGTGCTGTGGCAGATCGGCCACGGGTTGAAGGCACGCACGAGGCGCTCCAGCTCCACGGCCGGGCGGCGCCAGTCGATGCGTGCTTCGTCTTTGTTCAATTTGTGTGCGTAAGTGGCCAGGCTGTCGTCCTGCACGTCGCCTTGCAGGGTTCCGGCGGCCAGGCCGGCGATGGCCTGGATCACAGCCGGTGGGCCCAGCTCGGCGAGGCGGTCGTGCAGGCTGCCGCCGGTGTCTTCGGCGGTGATTGGGGTGGTGACTTTCAACAGCATCGGACCGGTGTCCAGGCCTGCTTCCATGCGCATCACGGTCACGCCGCTTTCGCTGTCGCCGGCCTCGACGGCACGCTGGATCGGCGCCGCACCGCGCCAGCGCGGCAATAGCGAGGCGTGGCTGTTGATGCAGCCAAGGCGTGGGATATCCAGGACGGCCTGAGGCAGGATCAGACCATAGGCCACGACCACCAGCAGGTCCGGTTGTAACGCGGCCAATTCGGCCTGAGCCTCGGCGTTGCGCAGGGTCGGCGGCTGCAGCACGGGGATGTTGTGTTCCAGCGCCAGTTGCTTGACCGGGCTCGGCATCAGTTTTTGCCCACGCCCGGCCGGGCGATCCGGCTGGGTGTACACCGCGACCACCTCATAGGGGCTGGCGAGCAGCGCCTTGAGGTGTTCGGCGGCAAATTCGGGTGTACCGGCAAAAACAATGCGCAGTGGCTCGGTCATGGGCGTTCTCGGTTAAAAACAGTCACAAAAGAAAAAGGCTTGCCGCAGCAAGCCTTTGGAAGAGGGGCATCAAGCTTGCTGGCGATGCTTTTTTTCCAGCTTCTTCTTGATCCGGTCACGCTTAAGCGTGGACAGGTAATCGACAAACAGTTTGCCGTTGAGGTGGTCGCACTCGTGCTGGATACATACCGCCAGCAGGCCGTCGGCGATCAGTTCATAGGGCTTGCCATCACGGTCCAGAGCCTTGATCTTCACGCGCAACGGGCGCTCGACGTTCTCGTAGAACTCCGGCACCGACAGGCAGCCTTCCTGGTATTCGCCCATCTCGTCGGTCAGCGGTTCGAATTCGGGGTTGATGAACACCCGTGGTTCGCTGCGATCTTCCGACAGGTCCATGACCACGACGCGCTGATGCACGTTGACCTGGGTCGCGGCGAGGCCGATGCCCGGGGCTTCATACATTGTTTCAAACATGTCATCGACCAACTGACGAACCTTGTCGTCCACTACGGCCACCGGTTTGGCGATCGTGCGCAGGCGCGAGTCGGGAAATTCGAGGATGTTCAAAATAGCCATAAGCGTAATTGCTGCACATGTGAGGTAAAGGCAAATCGGCGGTGGGATGGACCCATACGGCCGGTGTGAAACGCTCGAAAGCCGCGAAGGCCAAGGCATTTCACGCGAACGCACATAATAAAGGAGATTGACCCCATGAGGAAATCGCTACTCGTCTTGCTGCTGTGGGCGCCGTTTGCCATGGCGTTATTGCCGCGGCCAGACCAGCCTCTCGATCCATCGACGCAACAGGCCATCCAACGCTTTCTGCTGCACAACCGCATTCTGGATAAACCCGAGGATCTGGACACAGCGCCTTACATTATCGCGGCCGACAACGGTCGGGTCATGGGCGCCAACGGTGAGCGTGTGCATGCCCGTGGCGTTTTGGATCCCGCCCAGCCCGCCTACGCCGTGGTGCGGCGCGGCAAGCTTTACACTGACCCTGCCACCCAAGAATTGCTGGGCGTCAATGCCGACGATATTGGCACTGCTCGATTTATCTACGCTGGTGATCTGAGCACCCTGGCGCTGCAACGGGTGACCCAAGAGGTACGCCCCGGTGATCGCTTGCTGCGTGCCGAGCCTGCGGTGGACCTGGCAAGGCTCAAAGTACCGCTGAATGCGGCGTTTATCGAAGGGCGCATCATCGATGTCCCCCGAGGCGTCACCCAGATTGGGGTACTCGACGCCGTCACTCTGGACAAAGGTCGTCGCGATGGCTTGGTCGAAGGCCAGTTGCTGACCGTCATCAAAGCCGGTGCCACCGTCAGGGACCCCCTGAGTGACTCCCCGGTAACGCTTCCCGATGAACCCGCCGGCACCCTGCTGGTGTTTCGCACCTATGAAAAGCTCAGCTTTGGCCTGGTGCTTAGCGCTTCACACTCATTGGCGGTGATGGACCGTTTCGAGACTGCCCGTCAAAGCCAATAAGTAGCCTGCTAAATAAGTTACCAACAGACTTATCCACAGCTTGTTCCGATCAAGGATGATCAGATGAATCCGATTAATAGCCACGAAATTTCCCCATCAGAACTGGAGGCTCGCCTACGGCTGCACAGGCTGCCGGAGCTGGGTCCGAAGCGTTTCCGTTTGTTGATTGAGGCGTTCGGTTGCGCCTCCAAGGCCATCAGCGCCCCTGCCAGTGCCTGGCGATCTCTGGGCTTGCCGGCCATCAGCGCCGAGGCACGGCGAAGCCAGGACATCCGCGACGGTGCCAGCGCGGCATTGGCGTGGCTAGAGCATCCGGCCCAGCATTTGTTGATGTGGGATCAGCCTGAATACCCGGCACTGCTGGCCCAGATCGATGATGCGCCGCCGTTGTTATTCATCGCCGGCGACCCTGGCATTCTGGAAAAACCGCAGTTGGCGGTGGTCGGCAGTCGTCGCGCGTCCCGCCCAGGCATGGATACCGCCGCTGCGTTTTCCCGCAGCCTGGCGGGCGCCGGGTTTGTCATCACCAGTGGCTTGGCCTTGGGTATCGACGGCGCGGCGCATCAGGCTGCGCTGGAGGTGGGCGGTCAGACAATCGGCGTGCTGGGCACGGGACTGGAAAATTTTTATCCACAACGTCATCGGCGCCTTGCCGCGGCGATGATTGCTCAAGGCAGCGCGGTGGTTTCTGAGTTTCCGCTGGATGCCGCACCCCAGGCTGCCAACTTTCCACGGCGTAACCGGATCATCAGTGGCCTGTCCTTGGGCGTACTGGTGGTGGAAGCCAGCATGGCCAGCGGTTCGCTGATTACGGCCAAATTGGCGGCCGAGCAGGGCCGTGAGGTGTACGCAATCCCCGGCTCCATCCATCATCCTGGCGCCAAGGGCTGCCATCAGTTGATCCGCGAGGGTGCGGTGCTGGTGGAAACCATCGAGCATATTCTGGAAGGCTTGCGTGGCTGGCAGGCGTTATCACAGCCGGCGCCGACCCCGGTTACTCATCCGCTGGTCGCACTGCTGCACGCTGCGCCCCAGACCAGCGAGGGGTTGGCCATTGCCAGCGGGCGCACATTATCCCAAGTGCTGGCGACGCTGACCGAGCTGGAGCTGGAAGGCCAGGTCATCTGCGAGGGCGGGCGCTGGCTGGCGCGTGGCTAGGTTTTTGTGCTGCTAGGTTTTGCAAAGAAGATGGGTAAACTGCGCACAGCTTTAGTCCGGAGAGTTAAACCATGGTCAACAGGTGGCGTGTGCTGAAAGCCGCACAAGAGGTTCGCGCAGGCGCGGTGATTGCCTATCCGACCGAGGCGGTCTGGGGCCTGGGCTGCGACCCTTGGAACGAAGAGGCGGTGGATCGGCTGCTGGCGATCAAGAATCGCTCGGTGGACAAAGGCCTGATCCTGGTGGCGGACAACATCCGCCAGTTCGATTTTCTGTTCGAAGACTTCCCGCAGGCCTGGATCGAGCGCATGGCCAGTACCTGGCCCGGGCCCAATACCTGGCTGGTGCCGCATCAGGATCTGTTGCCGGAATGGGTCACCGGCGTGCACGACACGGTGGCGTTGCGGGTAAGCGATCATCCGCTGGTACGGGACTTGTGCGCACTGGTGGGGCCGCTGATTTCCACCTCCGCCAACCCCCAGGGCCGCCCGGCGGCACGAACGCGGATCCGCGTGGAGCAGTACTTCCGTGGCCAGCTAGACCTGGTGTTGGGTGGTGCCCTGGGCGGGCGCAAGAACCCGAGCCTGATTCGCGACCTGGCGACGGGCAAGGTGGTCCGCCCGTCTTGATCCTCGCACCTACCCTGGGGCGACGGCGCTGGTTCCGGTTGGCCTGTTAAGCAGGCCAACCAGCCCAGGCACCTCAGCCCGTCAAGGCAACAGGATGGTCGACCCCGTTGTACGCCGCCCCGACAGCTCGGTCTGCGCCTTGGCCGCCTCGGCCAGGGCATACCGCTGGTTGATATCGATGCGTACCTTGCCGCTTTGGATCATCGAGAACAGATCGTCAGCCATTGCCTGCAAGTTTTGTGGATTGTTGGCGTAGGTCGCCAGGGTTGGCCGGGTGACATACAGCGAACCTTTCGCCGCCAGAATCCCCAGATTTACCCCATCCACCGCGCCCGATGCGTTGCCGAAGCTCACCACCAGCCCGCGTGGTGCGGCGCTGTCCAGCGAGGTCAGCCAGGTGTCCTTGCCGACGCCGTCATACACCACCGGGACTTTTTTGCCGTCGGTCAATTCCAGCACGCGCTGTGCGACATCTTCCTTGCTGTAGTCGATGGTTTCCCACGCGCCGAGGGATTTGGCCAATGCGGCTTTCTCCGGCGAACTTACGGTACCGATCAACTTAACGCCCAAGGCCTTGGCCCATTGGCAGGCCAGCGAGCCCACGCCACCGGCGGCGGCATGGAACAGGATGGTTTCGCCACCCTTCAATTCATAGGTTTGGCGCAGCAGGTACTGCACCGTCAGACCCTTGAGCATGGCCCCGGCGGCTTGTTCGAAGCTGATGTCGTCGGGCAAGTGCACCAAGTTGGCGGCAGGCAGCACATGCAACTGGCTATAGGCGCCCAACGGGCCGCTGCCGTAGGCGACGCGATCGCCGACCTTGAATTGCGTGACCTCGCTGCCCACTGCATCCACCACGCCGGCCCCTTCTGCGCCCAGCCCCGATGGCAGGGATGGCGGTGCGTAGAGGCCGCTGCGGAAATAGGTGTCGATGAAGTTCAGGCCTATCGCCTCATTACGTACGCGAACCTGCTGTGGGCCCGGTTCCGCCGGCGTGTAGTCCACATATTCAAGTACTTCGGGGCCGCCATGGGCACTGAACTGGATACGCTTGGCCATCTGCACTTCTCCTTGGGTCGTTTTCACGAAGGCCCCTATCGGACTCCTATGCTTGATCTTCGTCAACTGCGGCGCACCTAAGTGCAGTGCTCATTAAGCGCGGTGGTATCCTGTGCGCCCATTTGCCGCCGACGCCTGATGGCCTCGCGTAGCTTTGCCCGATTCAAGGTGATGCCATGACTACCCGCACCGAGGCTGTAAAGGCCTACCTGCTTGACCTGCAAGACCGCATTTGCAGCGCCCTGGAAACCTTCGAGACGGACACTCGCTTTATCGAAGACGCCTGGACCCGGCCTGCCGGCGGCGGCGGTCGCACCCGTGTGATCGCGAACGGGGCGGTGATCGAAAAAGGCGGCGTTAACTTTTCCCACGTGTTCGGCAGCGGCCTCCCACCGTCCGCCAGCGCCCATCGCCCAGAGTTGGCCGGTCGCGGGTTTGAAGCGCTGGGCGTGTCACTGGTGATTCACCCGCACAACCCCTATGTGCCGACGTCCCACGCCAACGTGCGTTTTTTCATTGCTGAAAAAGAAGGCGAAGAAGCGGTGTGGTGGTTTGGCGGTGGCTTCGACCTCACCCCTTATTACGCCAACGAAGAAGACTGCATCCACTGGCACCGTGTGGCCGAGCAGGCGTGTGCGCCGTTCGGCCCCGACGTCTACGCGCGTTACAAAGCCTGGTGCGACACCTACTTCCACATCAAGCACCGCAACGAACCGCGTGGCATCGGCGGCCTGTTCTTCGATGACTTGAACGAGTGGGGCTTCGACACCTGTTTCGCCTTTATTCGCGCCATCGGCGACGCCTATATCGATGCCTACCTGCCGATCGTGCAGCGCCGCAAGGCCATGGCTTATACCGAGCAACAACGCGAGTTCCAGGAGTTCCGTCGTGGCCGCTACGTCGAGTTCAACCTGGTCTACGACCGTGGCACCTTGTTTGGCCTGCAATCGGGTGGCCGTACTGAGTCGATCCTGATGTCGCTGCCGCCGCAAGTGCGCTGGAGCTATGACTGGAAAGCCGAGGCCGGCAGCGAAGAAGCGCGTCTGACCGATTACTTCCTGCAGGACCGCGACTGGCTCGGCATCGCGGCCCCCAAGGCGGCGAACTGATGGATCGCTACGTCGTCTTCGGCAACCCCATCGGCCACAGCAAATCCCCGCTGATTCACCGGATGTTCGCCGAGCAGACCGGCGAACAGTTGGACTACAGCACGTTGCTTGCACCGCTGGAGGACTTTACCGGCTGTGCCCGTGAGTTTTTTCAACAGGGCCGTGGCGCCAATGTCACCGTGCCGTTCAAGGAAGACGCTTATCGCCTGGCCGACACCCTCACCGAACGCGCCAAGCGCGCCGGTGCGGTGAACACCTTGAGCAAACTCGCCGATGGCACCCTGCTGGGCGATAACACCGACGGCGCCGGGCTGGTGCGTGACCTGACGGTCAATGCCGGGTTGAGCCTCAACGGTAAACGCATCCTGCTCCTGGGCGCCGGCGGCGCGGTGCGTGGGGCGCTGGAACCGTTGCTGGCCGAACACCCGGCTTCGCTGATCATTGCCAACCGCACGGTGGAAAAAGCCGAACGGCTCGCCGAGTTGTTCGATGACCTGGGCCCAGTGTCGGCCAGTGGTTTTGATTGGCTGCGTGAGCCAGTGGACGTCATTATCAACGCCACCTCCGCCAGTTTGTCAGGCGATGTACCGCCGATTGCCAGCAGCCTGATCGAACCGGGTAGGACTTTTTGCTACGACATGATGTACGCCAAGGACCCTACCCCCTTCTGCCGCTGGGCCACGCAGCACGGCGCCGCCGTCTCGATGGATGGCTTGGGCATGCTGGTGGAACAGGCGGCTGAAGCGTTCTTCCTGTGGCGTGACGTGCGCCCGGCATCGGCCCCGGTGCTGGCTGAGTTGCGTCGACAGTTGGCCTGACGCCCCTCTGGTCAGTCTTCGAAATGGATGGGGCAGTGGTCGGCCCCTTCCAGCTTCTTCAGTTCCTCGACCACCTGCGGCCTGGCCCGACGCAACGTCAGGCTGCGCCCCAACTTGCGTAAACGCCGCGCTTCCTGGTGCAGCATCTCCACCCCGGAATAGTCGATAAAGTTGATCTGCTGCGCGTCGATGACCACGCGTTCGCCCTGTAAGCGTTGCAAGCGCGCTTGCAGGTAGTGGCTGGCGCCGAAAAAGATCGAGCCGCCGACGCGCAGCACATCCTCGTCACCGTCGCGCCAATGGTGGACGCGCGGCTGCGAGGTGCGCTTGAGGTAGAAAAACAGCGAGGCCAGCACGCCGGCATAAATCGCCGTTTGCAGCTCCAGCAGCAAGGTGGCCACGCAGGTCAGGCCCATCACCGCAAATTCGGCGCGGCTGACTCGGAACAATGCGCGAATACCGCGATGATCCACCAGGCCCCAACTGATCAGGAGGATGCTGGCGGCCATGCTCGGGATCGGGATTTGTGAGATCAATGCCGCGCCAAACAGCGCGAACAGTGCCACCCACAATGCGGAAAACACCCCAGCCAGCGGTGAGCAGGCGCCGGCTTCATAACTGAGCCCGGAACGGGTAAAGGACCCGGCTGACAGGTATCCGGAGAAAAATCCGCCGATGATGTTGGAGAGTCCCTGCGCGCGAATTTCCTGATTCGCATCGAGCAACTGTTGCGAGCGGGCCGACAGCGAGCGCGCAATCGACAGGCTGGTCACCAGCCCCAGCATGCCCACGGCCACGGCGCTGGGGAGCAGGCGCAGAATCGTGTCCAGGTCCATCGGCAACGGGCTGAACGGCGGCAATTTGCCCACGAATGAACTGACCCGCGCCACCTGCCCGAACATGGCCGGCCACAGCCAGGCCACCAGGCTACTGAGGGCCAGGGCTATCAACAGCGTCGGCCAGCGCGGTTTCCAGTATTTGAGCAGCGCCCCTGCCAGCAATGTGCCGAGGCCCAGAGCGAGCGAGGCGTGGTCCCATTCGCCGCGGTGCTCAATCAGCGCCAGCAGGCTGTTGATCGCCGTGGCCTGGCTGGGCAAATCCAGCCCCAGCAGATTGGGCAGTTGCCCCAGCGCGATCACCACCGCGGCGCCCAGGGTGAACCCCAGCACCACCGAATGGGAGACGAAATTGACCAGCGCGCCGAAGCGCAGCATGCCCAGCAACCACTGGAAAACGCCGGCTATGAAGGTGAGCAACAGGATCAAGGTGATGTAGTCCTGCGATCCGGGCACGGCCAGAGGGCTGACACTGGCGTAGAGCACGATGGAAATCGCGGCGGTCGGGCCGCAGATCAAGTGCCACGACGAACCCCACAGGCAGGCGATCAGCACCGGGATGATCGCGGCGTACAGCCCGTATTCCGGTGGGAGGCCGGCGATCAGCGCGTAGGCAATCGACTGCGGCAACGCCAACACCGCGCCGCTGAGGCCGACTATTGCATCGCGGCCCACGCTGGCGCGGGTCTGGCGCGGCAGCCAACTGAGGAAAGGCAAGAGAGTGTGGCGGTTGAGCCGGGGCATTTATAACTCGGTTGAAAAGGTTTGAATCAGGGTATCAGTACACACCGAAGTTTGTGGGAGGGGGCCCTCCCACAATGTCAGCCTTTAGAGTTTGGCTTTTACCGCCGGCAATGCCTCCTGACCATCCAGGGTTTTTACGCCGTCGAGCCACTTGTCCAGTACCGCTGGGTTCGCCTTGATCCACGCCTTCGCCGCGTCGGCATTGCTGACTTTGTTGTTGGCGACCTCGGCCATAATGCTGTTCTCCATCTCTTGGGTAAAACTCAAGTTGGTCAGCAGTTTTCCTACGTTCGGGCAGGCCTGTGCATAACCTTTGCGTGTCAGGGTGTAGACGCTGCCGGTGTCACCGAAGTACTTCTCGCCGCCCTTGAGGTAGTGCATTTTCAGTTGCACGTTCATCGGGTGCGGGGTCCAGCCCAGGAAGGTGACGAAACGCTGTTTTTTCACCGCTCGCGACACTTCGGCCAACATCGCCTGTTCGCTGGATTCGATCAGCTTCCACTGGCCCAGGTCGAAGTCATTCTTCTTGATGATCTCTTGCAGCGAGATATTGGCCGGTGCGCCGGAGCCGATGCCGTAGATCTTCTTGTCGAACTTGTCGGCAAATTTGTTCAGGTCAGCAAAGCTATGCACGCCGGCATCCCATACGTAGTCCGGCACGGCGAGGGTGAACTCGGTGCCGTCGAGATTTTTCGCCAGTTGCACCACGTCGCCATTGGCCACGAATTTGTCGTAGAAGCCTTGTTGTGCCGGCATCCAGTTGCCCATAAACACATCCACTTGGCCGTCCTTGAGCCCGCCGAATGTGATCGGCACGGCCAGGGTATCGACCTTGGGTTTGTAGCCCATGCCCGTGAGCAGAAAACCGGTGATGGCATTGGTCGCGGCGATGTCGCTCCAGCCTGGGTCGGCCATCTTCACCGTCTCGCAACTGGTGTCTGCGTACACGTTGGCGCTGGTCAGCGCCAGGATGCTCAGTACTACCGTTAACTTTTGCATGGCCTTCCCTCAGTTTTATTAGTGTTGGCAGGGTTGTGGATAACGTGCCTTGCGCTCCAGGTCGTCGAGGTCGATATGGTTGCGCATGTACTGCTGACTGGCGTCGACCAGTGGCTGGTGATCCCAGCTCTTCAGCTTGCCGTGGGTCAGCGCCTCGAACACCAGGCGACGACGGCGTTGGCTGGCGAGCACCTGCTGGTGGATCGCCGGGATGTCCCATTTAGCCCGCGCTTCCTGCAAAAACGCCTCGAACAGTGGCCGGTGTTCCGGTGACTGGCTGAGGTCTTCCCGCTCGTGCGGGTCGTTGTGTACATCGAACAGCAGGCAAGGGTCGTCCTCGCTGTAGATGAATTTGTAGGCGCCCCGGCGGATCATCATCAGCGGGCTGATGGTGCCTTCGGCCATGTACTCGCCGAATACCTCGTCATGGCCGCCCTGCCCTTGCAGATGCGGAACCAGCGAGCGGCCGTCCAGCGGCAGGCGTGGGTCCAGTTCGCCACCGGCCAGTTCCACCAGGGTCGGCAGCAGGTCGGCGGTGGACACCGCAGCGCTCACCCGGCCCGCCGCGAATTGCCCCGGCGCGTATACCAGCAGCGGCACGCGGGCGGCCATCTCGAACCAGTGCATTTTGTACCAGAGGCCGCGCTCCCCGAGCATGTCGCCGTGGTCGCCGGAGAACACGATCAGGGTGTCGTCGGCCAAGCCGGTGTCTTCCAGGGTTTGCAGAAGTTTGCCGACATTGCTGTCGATGTAACTGCACGCACCGAAGTAGGCGCGGCGGGCGTCGCGGATCTTATCCACAGGCAGCGGCTTGTCCCACAGGTCATAGACCTTGAGCAAGCGTTGGGAATGGGGATCGAGGTCGCCTTGGGCCGGTGTGGCGGGCAAGGGGATATCGCTGTCGTCGTACAAATCCCAGAACGCCTTGGGAATGGTGTACGGGTCGTGGGGATGGGTCATCGACACGGTAAGGCAGAACGGTTGGTCGCCGTCTTCGCGGATATGGTCGAACAGGTATTGCTGGGCTTTGAACACTACTTCTTCGTCAAAATCCAACTGGTTGGTACGCACGCACGGGCCGGCTTGCAGCACCGAGGACATGTTGTGATACCAGCTGGGGCGCACGTCCGGCTCGTCCCAGTTCACCGCCCAGCCATAGTCGGCGGGGTAGATGTCGCTGGTCAGGCGTTCTTCGTAGCCGTGCAATTGGTCGGGGCCGCAGAAGTGCATCTTGCCCGACAGCGCAGTGCGGTAGCCGAGGCGGCGTAGGTAGTGGGCATAGGTCGGTACATCGGCGGGGAAATCCGCCGCGTTGTCGTAGGCGCCGATCTTGCTTGGCAACTGGCCGCTGACCAAGGTGAAACGCGAGGGCGCACACAGCGGGCTGTTGCAATAAGCGGCGTCGAACACCACGCCCTGGGCGGCGAGACGGCTGAGGTTGGGCAACTTGATTGGCGAGGCACCGTAGAACGGCAGCAGCGGCGCGGCCATTTGATCGGCCATGATGAAAAGAATGTTCTTGCGCTTCATGGGTTATCGGCATTCCATAGGCGGTGTTTATGCCAGTGAGCATGCAGCCCATGAAAAATGGGGTAAAGCCCATGAAAAGCAATGTCTAGGATAAGCACAGCTTATGTATGAAGCCCTGGGAGATCTGTCACTGGACCTGCTGCGCGCATTTGAAGCCGCCGCGCGCCACCGTAGTTTTACCGCCGCCGCCAGGGAGCTGGGCACCACCCAGCCGGCCATCAGCCAGCAGATCAAGCGCCTGGAAGAACAATTGGCGATTCGCCTGTTCGACCGCATCTACCGTGGCATTGAACTGACCGACGCTGGCGCGCTGCTGTTCGAACACGTCCAAGGCGGCCTGCAGGCCATCAACCAAGGCCTGAGTACGATCACCCAGCACAGCCAGCACGAAGTGCTGCAAGTGGCCACCGACTTTGCTTTCGCCGCTTACTGGCTGATGCCGCGCCTGCATCGATTCCACCAGGCCAACCCGCAGGTGGATGTAAGCCTGGTGACCAGCGAACGCAACCACGCCACCTTGCGCAGCGATATCGACGTGGCGGTGTTGTTCGGCGATGGCCGGTTCAAGCAGGGCGACAGTCTGTGGTTGTTCAACGAGGAGGTTTTCCCGGTGTGCAGCCCGCAGTGGCTCAAGGGCCAGGACAAACCCTTGGCCGTGCAGGACTTGCCCGACTGCCCCCTGCTGCACCTGCGCCAGGAAAACAACAGCCAGTGGTTCGATTGGAGCGGCGTGTTCCGCGAATTGGGCCTCAGCGCCGCACCGACCCCCGGCCAATTGCGCTTCGACAATTACACCTTACTGATCCAGGCGGCGATTGCCGGCCAAGGCGTGGCCATTGGCTGGCGTCATCTGGTGGATAACCTGCTGGAACAGAACTGGCTGTGCCGTCCGTTCAGCGACACGGTGATCTCCCGTTTCGGCTATTACGTGGTGCAACCGCAGCGCAAACGGCGTGGGCAACTGGTGGAGCGCTTCGTCGATTGGCTGGTGGCCGAACAAGCCAGCAGCGCGCAATCGCTGACCGGACTGGCCCTGCCCTCGATTGCGGTCTAGCATCTGGCGCACATCCCCATCGGAGCCGGTCATGCACCGTATCAAGGGTTATCACGCTCATATCTACTTTGATGCCAGCACGCTCGAACAAGCGCGCGCCTTGTGCGAGGACGCGGCCAAGCTGTTCCCGATACGCATGGGCCGTGTGCATGAGCGCCCCGTAGGCCCGCACCCGGACTGGAGCTGCCAACTGGCCTTCGACGCTGAGTACATCGGCGTAATGCTGCCGTGGCTGGCGCTGCATCGAAACGGACTGGTGGTGTTTCTGCACCCCGATACCGGCGATGAGTTGAAGGACCACACCGACTACGCGATCTGGATGGGTGCAATGCGCGAGCTGGATCTGTCGGTTTTTTAACCTCTTCTTGCAAGACGCAAGTCCGCACATTCCCGATGACACGTAGGACTTTGCTTGCCTATCTCCCACTATGTGGGATAGCCATTTATATATTGAGATATTTCACAGCATAGGTTTATAGTCGCCCATCTGCTTATTTCAGCACCCACACATTTCAGGTGAAGCGATGCAGGCGCAATTGATCGCGCTCGACTGGGGGACCAGCTCCCTTCGTGCTTACAAACTCGGCCCCGCAGGCGTGGTGCTGGAACAACGCTCGCTGGCGTCGGGCATCATGCATCTGCCCAGCGAACCCCGCGACATTGCCGGCGTGCGCTGCAGCGATGGTTTTGAGTTGGCGTTCGACGCAGCGTGTGGAGATTGGCTCGACGCCGAGCCACACCTGCCGGTGATCGCCTGCGGCATGGTGGGCAGCGCTCAGGGCTGGAGCGAAGCGGCATACCGCAATACGCCGGTGGACGTCGCCAGTCTCGGCAAAGCCTTGCACACCGTACGCAGCCTGCGTGGCGTGGCGGTACATATCGTGCCCGGCGTGATCGAGCAAGGCCGCTTGCCCAACGTAATGCGCGGCGAAGAAACCCAGGTGCTCGGCGTGCTGCACAACCGGGCGGCCGGCGGTGAAGTCTTGATCGGCCTGCCGGGCAGCCACTCCAAGTGGGTCGAGGTGGTCGGTGGCTGCATCACCCATTTCGACACCTTTATGACCGGTGAAGTGTTCGCGATCCTCAGCAAGCACAGCATTCTGGGGCGTACGCAACAGCCTTGCGAACATTTCCAGGCCGAAGCCTTTGATCGCGGCGTGCAAGTGGCGCGCTCTCAGGATGGCCAGCGCGGCGTGCTGTCGACGCTGTTCAGCGCCCGCACTCTGGGCCTGACCGCCGAACTCGCGCCCGACCAGCAAGCGGACTACCTGTCCGGTCTGATGATCGGTCATGAGCTGGCCGGTCTGCCTGAGCGCGCTCGGCACACCCCGATCATCCTGGTCGGCGCCGGCCCTTTATGCGCGCGCTACCAACGCGCCCTCGCCCTCTGCGGCTTTGCCCATGTCAGCCTGGCCGAAGAAGCCACCGAGCGCGGCCTGTGGCAATTGGCGCTGGCGGCCGGGCTCACTCAACCTGCAACGGAGGCCTGACATGCTCAAGCAAGCACTCGCTCAAAACGGTTTGATCGCCATCCTGCGTGGCCTGCGCACGGAGGAAGCCCAGGCGGTCGGCCAGGTGCTGTACCAGGCCGGCTTTCGCGTGATCGAAGTACCCCTTAATTCACCGGACCCTTACACCAGCATCCGCATCCTGCGTGACAGCTTGCCAGCCGATTGCCTGATCGGTGCCGGCACGGTGTTGACGCCCGAGCAGGTCGAGCAGGTGAAAGCCGCCGGTGGCCAAGTGATCGTCATGCCCCACAGTGACGCCAAGGTATTGCACGCTGCCAAAGCGGCGGGCCTGTACCTGTCGCCGGGTGTGGCTACGCCCACCGAGGCCTTTGCCGCACTGGCCGAAGGCGCCGACGTGTTGAAGCTGTTCCCGGCCGAGCAAATGGGCCCGGCGGTGATCAAGGCGTGGTTGGCGGTATTGCCGGCGGGCACGTTGTTGCTGCCGGTGGGCGGCATTACCCCGGACAACATGCAGGTGTTTACCGACGCCGGCGCCAAGGGGTTCGGGCTGGGTTCCGGGTTGTTCAAACCGGGTATGACAGTGGATCAGGTAGCGAGCCGCGCCCAGGCTTATGTCGCCGCCTGGAAAGCCCTGAGCTGAATTCAAGTTCTGCGCCCCTGGCGCTGCATCTACAAGAGAGATAACAGATGAAAATCACCAAACTGACGACCTTTATCGTCCCGCCGCGCTGGTGCTTCCTGAAGGTCGAAACCGACCAGGGCGTGACCGGCTGGGGTGAGCCTGTGGTCGAAGGCCGCGCCCACACCGTGGCTGCTGCCGTTGAAGAACTGTCCGACTACCTGATCGGTAAAGACCCACGCAACATCGAAGACATCTGGACCGTGCTCTACCGCGGCGGTTTCTACCGTGGCGGCGCGGTGCACATGAGCGCCCTCGCCGGTATCGACCAGGCGCTATGGGACATCAAGGGCAAGGCCCTCGGCGTTTCCGTCAGCGATCTGCTGGGCGGCCAGGTGCGCGACAAAATCCGCGTGTATTCATGGATCGGCGGCGACCGCCCCGCTGATACTGCCCGCGCGGCTAAAGACGCCGTGGCGCGTGGTTTCACTGCGGTGAAAATGAACGGCACCGAAGAGCTGCAATTCCTCGACAGCTTCGAAAAAGTCGACCTGGCCCTGGCCAACGTCGCCGCCGTGCGTGATGCGGTCGGCCCCAACGTCGGCATCGGCGTCGACTTCCACGGCCGCGTGCACAAGCCGATGGCCAAAGTGCTGATGAAAGAGCTGGACCCGTACAAGCTGATGTTTATCGAAGAGCCCGTACTCAGCGAAAACTACGAAGCGCTCAAGGAACTGGCGCCGTTGACCAGCACCCCGATCGCCCTGGGCGAGCGCCTGTTCTCGCGTTGGGATTTCAAGCGCGTGCTCAGCGAAGGTTATGTCGACATCATCCAGCCGGACGCCTCCCACGCCGGCGGCATCACCGAAACCCGCAAGATCGCTAACATGGCCGAAGCCTACGACGTAGCGCTGGCCCTGCACTGCCCGCTGGGCCCGATTGCGCTGGCGGCGTGCCTGCAACTGGATGCGGCCTGCTACAACGCGTTTATCCAGGAGCAAAGCCTGGGGATCCACTACAACGAGAGCAACGACTTGCTCGACTACGTGCGTGACCCCGGCGTGTTCGATTATGAGCAGGGCTTCGTCAAGATCCCTAACGGCCCGGGCCTGGGCATCGAGATCAACGAGGAATACGTGATCGAGCGCGCTGCCATCGGCCACCGCTGGCGCAACCCGATCTGGCGCCACGCCGACGGCAGCTTCGCCGAGTGGTGATGCTCACCTGAAGATACCTGGTAAAAAATGTGGAAGGGGGCTTGCCCCCGATTGCGATGGCCCTGCCACTGACGCTGTCGACTGACACTCAGCTATCGGCGGCAACCTCCCCTCCCACATTCAATCCGGTTTCTTCAGTAAGACTTGTCCTCAATAAACATAAGAAGAGACTCCCCCCATGCAACCTGAATCCTTGACCGGGCAGGCTCCTTTAGTCACGCCTAGCCGAAAGCGTTTCTTCATCATGGTGCTGCTGTTTATCACCGTGGTGATCAACTACCTGGACCGCAGCAATCTGTCGATTGCAGCGCCGGCCCTGACCAGTGACCTGGGTATCGACCCGGTGCACGTCGGCCTGATTTTCTCGGCCTTCGGCTGGACCTACGCGGCCATGCAAATCCCCGGCGGCTGGCTGGTGGACCGGGTGCCGCCGCGCATTCTCTACACCGCTGCCCTGCTGCTGTGGTCCATCGCCACGGTGATGCTCGGGTTTGCCGCCAGCTTTATTGCGCTGTTTGTGCTGCGCATGGCGGTCGGTGCGTTGGAAGCGCCGGCCTATCCGATCAACAGCCGCGTGGTCACCAGTTGGTTTCCCGAGCGTGAACGCGCCACGGCGATTGGCTTTTACACCTCCGGGCAGTTCGTCGGGCTGGCGTTCCTGACACCGGTCTTGGCTTGGCTGCAGCATCACTATGGCTGGCACATGGTGTTTGTGGTGACCGGTGGCGTCGGCATTCTGTGGGCGGCGATCTGGTACGCGGTGTACCGCGAGCCGCGTGACTTCAAAGGTATCAACCAGGCCGAAATCGACCTGATCCGCGACGGTGGTGGGCTGGTGGACCTCAGCACCCAAGCGGCCAAGACCAAGACGCCGTTCAGCTGGGTCGACCTGGGTATTGTCCTGAGCAAGCGCAAACTGTGGGGGATCTACCTCGGGCAGTTCTGCCTGAACTCCACGCTGTGGTTCTTCCTGACGTGGTTCCCGACGTATCTGGTGAAGTACCGCGGCATGGACTTCATCAAGTCCGGCATGCTCGCGTCGCTGCCATTCCTTGCGGCATTCGTTGGGGTGCTGTGTTCCGGGCTGTTTTCCGACTGGCTGATCCGGCGCGGCGCGAGCGTGGGGTTTGCGCGCAAGTTGCCGATCATCAGCGGCCTGCTGATCTCCACGGCGATCATCGGCGCCAACTTCGTCGAATCGACTCCGTTGGTCATCGCCTTCCTGGCCGTGGCGTTCTTCGGCAACGGGCTGGCTTCGATCACTTGGTCGCTGGTCTCGACCCTCGCCCCGGCGCGCTTGTTGGGCCTGACCGGCGGGGTGTTCAACTTCATCGGCAACCTGGCGGCGATTACCACGCCAATCGTCATCGGTTTCCTGGCCAGCGGCGATTCGTTTGCGCCGGCGATCACCTACATCGCGCTGCTGGCGTTGCTGGGGGCGTTGTCCTACGTGCTGCTGGTAGGCAAGGTCGAGCGCATCGAGCTGTAAACCAGCCACCCGCTGGCGAGGGCGCAATGCCCTCGCCAGCGGGGTTGTAGCCTCAGAGGCGCCGGTCGTTACGGGAGTGGCACCGACATTTCGTTGCGGAACACATTCAATGGGTCCCAGCGTTGCTTGGTTCTACGCAGACGGCTCTCGATGAGGGGGTTGGGGAAGAAAATTCCATACCACGACGGGTTCTTGGCATTGGCCGGGTCGCCGCCGATGTAGGTCATATCCAAGTCCGGGTAGTTGATGTAGCAGCCCTCGAATTGCGCATCGTCCGGCACGCCGGTGCTGAACGCCGCTTTAAAAAGTCCGCGAATCCAGTTGGCATGGGCCTGGTCCACTGCATCGTCCGCCGAATGCCAATAGCACTGCGGTTGCCATTTGAGGTACGAGGAACGCTGGGCGGCGGAGGTCTGCGCCAGGATCGGAGCCTCCATTTCGTTGATGCGCCCGCCAAACGATTGGATCTGGATCAGGCTCTGGGTCAGGTATTGCGCTGGGTCGGGCCATTTCAAAGTGTTCCAGATCGCGTCCTTGACCTGTAGCGTGAACGCGCCTTTCTGATACGCCGATTTATAGCGACCGCGCTGATTGTCGCCGGACCCGTTGAGCGATTGCGTGGCGTACAGCCAGTCCAGGCGCCTGGCGGCGTCATGGGCGGTGCGCAGGGAGGTGATGTGGCGGCCCTTATTCATGCCGCTGGGCTGGTGCACCACATGAAACGGCAACAATGATTCCCGTGCACTCCCGCCGACCGCAGCGAGCATGCTGCTGACAAAGTCGTCGAAGGGCGCGAGGTCATCAAGTTGGCCATCCTTGTCGACGTAATGAATGCCTAGAGTGACATTGCCGGTATTGGCGTGACGCATCTCCAGCTTGGTGGCCAGGCCCCAGGTGCTTGGGTCTGCCTGATGGCTTGCAAACCAGAGCTGATAAGCGTCCAGCAGCCCGCCGAGCTTGGTGCGGTCCAGTTCGTTCAAATCCCATTCCAACGGCAGCCAAAGCACTTCCTTCGGTGCCGGCGGCAGCGCCTTGAAGTAGTAACTGGTGATGATGCCGAACTGGCCGCCACCGGCACCGCAGCAGGCCGCGAACAAATCCAGCTCGTCGCTATCGGTGCTGTCGCGGGACACATGCACCGGTTCAAGGCCTGTGCCGGTGGCATCGGCCACCAGGATATCCACACCGTCCAGCCAGTCGCAGACCAGCCCGTATTTGCGCGATAGCAACCCGTAACCGCCGCCGCAGATATGCCCGCCGAGCCCCACCGAATAACAGGAACCGCTCGGCAAGGCTTTGCCCGCCAGCTTGTACAGCGCGACGCTGGTGTCCCAATTCTGGCAACCGGGTTCCAGGCGCACGCTGTAGCGGTAGGTCGAGTCGGGCATCAGCACTGAGCCAATCTGCCCGCTGGGGTCGTAGGCCACTTGGTTCATCTGGCCTACATCCAAAATCGATAATGCCTCGCCAGGCGCATTGGGCATCACGTTGGAGACGAAGCCCTCGTAACAGTGGCCGCCGCTGCGCACGGTGATGCGGCCCATGGGCATCGCCAATGCCTGGGCGGCGGCGTCGATGATGTCCTGGGGGGTGTGACACAGGTATATCAGGTTGGCGCCGTCGGGCGACGACTCGCCCTGAACGTTGCCTTTTGGCCAGCGCAGGTTGAAGCCTTTTTGCAAGGTGGAGTGACGCGAGTCTGAAGGTGGGACGAGATCAAATGCCATGATGTACTCCAGGGAGACAATGATGACTTCTGATGCAACTAACTTAACGACCGACGGAGCAAGAACGGTGGGGCTTGCAGAGGTGGTTAGACAGCAATAGGCAAGAAGTGCGTTGAAGGTGGGGCGCAATGCCCACCTTCAGCCTAGCCTAGATCAGTCGGGAGCCTGAGGCCTTTACTTACGAGCGTTGCGTACACCTTCCGACAATGCTGCGCAGTGGCTGAGCACGCCGTCGATAGCCTGCTGGTCACTGCTGGCATTGGCGATGTGATCGATCAACGCCGAGCCCACCACCACACCGTCCGCCAGCCGTGCAATTGCGGCGGCCTGTTCCGGCGTACGAATACCGAAACCGATGCTGATCGGCAGATCGGTGTGCCGACGCAGACGCGTGACGGCTTCTTCGACGTGTTCCAAGGTGGCGGCGCCGGCGCCAGTCACACCGGCCACCGACACGTAATACACAAACCCGGAACTGCCGTTGAGTACGGTCGGCAGGCGCGCGTCATCAGTGGTCGGCGTGGTCAGGCGGATAAAATCCATGCCTGCGGCCTGGGCCGGGTCGCACAGCTCGCCGTTATGCTCAGGTGGCATGTCGACCACGATCAAACCGTCCACACCGGCGGCTTTGGCATCGTCGATAAAAGCGGGCACGCCGTATTTGTGGATCGGGTTGAAGTAGCCCATCAACACCAGCGGTGTTTCGTTGTTGTCCTTGCGGAACTCGCGAACCATCTGCAGGGTTTTCGCCAGGTTCTGCTTGGCGGCCAGCGCGCGGATGTTGGCCAGTTGAATGGCCGGGCCGTCGGCCATTGGGTCGGTGAAGGGCATGCCCAGCTCGATCACATCGGCACCGGCAGCCGGCAGACCTTTGAGGATCGCCAGGGAAGCATCATAGCCAGGGTCGCCGGCGGTGACGAAGGTCACCAGGGCGGCACGGTTTTGTTCCTTGAGTTGCGCAAAGCGGGTTTGCAGGCGGCTCATTTAGTGTTTCTCCTGCTGAGACTGTTCCATGTGGTGCATCACGGTCTGCATGTCTTTGTCGCCACGGCCGGACAGGTTGACCACCATCAGGTGATCCTTCGGCAGCGTCGGTGCGCGCTTGAAGACCTCGGCCAGGGCATGGGCGCTCTCAAGTGCAGGAATAATCCCTTCCAGACGGCAGCATTTGTGGAAAGCATCGAGGGCTTCGTGGTCGGTCACCGAGGTGTACTGGACGCGGCCGATATCATGCAACCACGCGTGTTCCGGGCCGATGCCTGGGTAGTCCAGGCCGGCGGAAATCGAGTGGGCGTCGATGATCTGGCCGTCGTCGTCCTGCAACAGGAAGGTGCGGTTGCCGTGCAGTACGCCCGGTACGCCGCCGTTGAGGCTGGCGGCGTGCTTGCCGGTCTCAATGCCGTGGCCGGCCGCTTCGACGCCGATGATTTCCACGCTCTTGTCGTCCAGGAATGGGTGGAACAGGCCCATGGCATTGGAACCACCGCCGATGCACGCCACCAGGCTGTCCGGCAGGCGGCCTTCCTGGGCTTGCAGCTGGGTGCGGGTTTCCTTGCCGATCACGGCCTGGAAGTCGCGCACCATCGCCGGGTACGGATGCGGGCCGGCCACGGTGCCGATCAGGTAGAAGGTGCTGTCGACGTTGGTGACCCAGTCGCGCAGGGCTTCGTTCATCGCATCTTTCAGGGTGCCGGTGCCGGCGACCACTGGGATCACTTCAGCGCCCAGTAGCTTCATGCGGAACACGTTGGCCTGCTGGCGCTCGATGTCGGTGGTGCCCATGTAGATCACGCATTGCAGGCCGAAACGCGCAGCCACGGTGGCAGTGGCCACGCCGTGCATGCCAGCGCCGGTCTCGGCGATGATGCGTTTTTTGCCCATGCGTCGCGCCAGCAGGATCTGACCGATGCAGTTGTTGATCTTATGCGCGCCGGTGTGGTTCAGCTCTTCGCGCTTGAGGTAGATCTTGGCGCCGCCGCAGTATTCGGTCAGGCGTTCGGCGAAATACAGCGGGCTTGGGCGACCGACGTAGTCGCGCTGGAAGTAAGCCAATTCCTCGTTGAATGCCGGATCGATCTTGGCCGCTTCGTATTCGCGGGCCAGGTCGAGGATCAACGGCATCAGGGTTTCAGCGACGTAGCGGCCGCCGAAGGTGCCAAACAGGCCGCTGGCGTCTGGGCCGTTGCGTAGATCGGTCTGGGACTGAGTCATGGGACGCTCCAGGAAAGAATTCGTGTGGGAAGCAATGAGGGCCACTCTACCCCTCACATTCGATGCTGAAAACCGATAAGATCGCCGCAACCTGTCAGGAAAACTCACAGATGAGCCGAGACCTCCCGCCCCTCAATGCCTTGCGCGCATTTGAAGCCACCGCGCGCCTTAACAGCGTCAGCCAGGCCGCTGAGCAACTGCATGTGACCCACGGCGCAGTGAGTCGCCAGTTGAAGGTGCTCGAAGAACACCTGGGCGTCAGCCTGTTCGTCAAAGAAGGTCGTGGCCTTAAACTCACAGATGCCGGGGTAAGGCTGCGGGACGCCAGCGGCGAGGCGTTCGAGCGCTTGAGGGATGTGTGTGCCGAACTTACTCAGAGCAGCGTGGATGCCCCGTTTGTGCTCGGTTGCTCAGGCAGCTTGCTCGCGCGCTGGTTGATCCCGCGGCTGGGCCGGCTGAATGCCGATCTGCCGGACCTGCGTCTGCATCTTTCGGCGGGCGATGGCGATCTGGACCCGCGTCGGCCTGGGCTGGATGCCTTGCTGGTGTTCGCCGAACCGCCATGGCCGGCGGATATGCAGGTGTACGAGTTGGCCAGTGAACGTATCGGGCCGGTAATGAGCCCGCGCTTCAGCGGCTACGAGCGTTTGCGCCAGGCGCCCGCCTCGGCGTTGTGTGGCGAGGCGCTGTTGCACACCACTTCACGACCCCAGGCTTGGCCCAGCTGGGCGCAGCAATACGGCATCGCATCGGCGGCGTTAAAGCACGGGCAAGGCTTTGAGCACCTGTATTATTTGCTGGAGGCGGCAGTGGCCGGCTTGGGCGTGGCGATCGCGCCGGAGCCGTTAGTGGCAGAGGATCTGCGGGCCGGTCGCCTGGTGGCGCCGTGGGGTTTTAGCGAAACCCCGGCGCACCTGGCGTTGTGGCTACCCAAGCGCGCCGCGGATGGGCGCGCTCGGCAATTGGCGCAATGGCTCAAGGCTGAGCTGTCGCGCCAACCGGTTTAGTCACCGCGCTTGCACAGCAGGTAAGCCGCCAGCAGGCCCAGTGCGCCAACGGCGACGCCGGCGGTGGTCCATGGGTGCTCTTGTGCGTAATCGCGAGTCGCTACGCCGGTTTCGCGCAGTTTGACTTTGCTTTCTTCGTAGGCGTCGGTGATCAGATGACGGGAATGCTTGAGTGCGTTCTCGGCATTGCTTTTCAGGGCCTTCAAGGTTTTGCGCGACTCATCGGACGCATCGTCCTTGAGACTTTCAAGGGACTTGAGCAGGCTCGAAATCTCGGCTTCCATGCTTTCCAGCGACGCTTTGCGTAAAGAAGTGTTGGCCATGTGGACTCTCCTGAAGTGATTGAGTGGCGTGTGTAGATACCGACTGCGGGGTTTGCAGAAAGTGCAGTAAATCTGAACTTTCGGGTAGGAACGGCCGCCAGAAGCAGTACGAAGATTGACTGCTAGGCTGCATAAACCACCCTTAGGAGAAACACCATGAGCGATCATCACACGTACAAGAAAGTCGAATTGGTGGGTTCGTCCACCACCAGCATTGAAGACGCAATCAACAATGCCATCGCCGAAGCGAACAAGAGCCTCAAGCATCTGGAGTGGTTCGAAGTCACCGAAACCCGTGGCCATATCGAAAACGGCAAGGTGGCGCATTACCAGGTGACGTTGAAAGTGGGATTCCGAATTGCCAGCAGTTGATCCCGTGAGTTGAACTTGCTGACTGGCCGATTGCCATAACCTGCGCTACACCGTTCGGGTGCCGATGCCGTTGCATCGGCACGTCCATTTCGATCAGCGCAAGGAAGTAACGGATGAAGAAGCTCCTGTTAGCAGTAGGTTTGTTGAGCATTGCAGGCTCCGCACTGGCCGCGGGTAAGCCGTGTGAAGAGCTCAAAAGCGAAATTGCCGCGAAAATCGACGCCAAAGGTGCTTCGGGCTATTCGCTGGAGATCGTCGACAAAGGCGCTTCGACCGACGCCCAAGTGGTCGGTAGTTGCGAAGGCGGTACCAAGGAAATCGTCTACAAACGCGGCTAACCCCGTGTTGCAGACATAAAAAACCGACGCGGGTGCGTCGGTTTTTTTTCGCCTGAGGTTGGGTCAGCCCTTCATCAGCTGCGCCAGCAACTCGTAGGAATGAATCCGGTCGGCGTGTTCGTAAAGGTCGCAGGTGAAGATCAACTCGTCCGCGCCGGTCTGTTCGATCAGCACCTCAAGTTTGGCGCGGATCTTCGCCGGGCTGCCCACCATGGCCAGGCCGAGGAAACTGCCGACTGCGTCCTTTTCATGGGGCAACCACAGGCCGTCCATGGTTTTCACTGGTGGGCGCTGCACCAGGCTCTGGCCGCGCATCAAGGCGAGGATGCGCTGGTAGACAGACGTCGCCAGGTAATCGGCCTGCTCGTCGGTATCGGCCGCCACCAGCGGAATGCCCAACATCACGTAGGGTTTGTCCAACACGGCTGAAGGCTTGAAGTGGTTGCGGTACACGCGAATGGCTTCGTGCATAAGGCGCGGTGCGAAATGGGAGGCGAAGGCGTAAGGCAAACCGCGCTCGCCGGCCAGTTGCGCACTGAACAGGCTCGAACCCAGCAGCCACACCGGTACGTTGGTGCCGGTGCCGGGAACAGCGATGACCCTTTGATCTGGCGTGCGCGGGCCCAGGTAAGCCATCAGTTCGGCCACGTCTTCGGGGAAGTCATCGGCGCTCCCCGAGCGCTCACGGCGCAGGGCGCGGGCGGTCATCTGGTCGGAGCCAGGCGCGCGGCCCAGGCCCAGGTCAATGCGCCCGGGATACAGGCTTTCGAGGGTGCCAAACTGCTCGGCGATCACCAGCGGCGCGTGGTTGGGCAGCATCACGCCGCCGGAGCCGACGCGAATCGTCGAGGTGCCGCCGGCCAGATAGCCGAGCAATACTGAAGTGGCCGAGCTGGCGATGCCATCCATGTTGTGGTGTTCAGCCACCCAGAAGCGGTTGTAGCCGAATTTTTCCAGGTGCTGAGCCAGGTCCAGGGAATTGCGCAAGGACTGCGCCGGGCTGCCATTGGCCCGCACGGGCACCAGGTCGAGGGCGGAAAACTTAATGTCGGACAGCGATTTCATAAGCCTGCTTCTCCAGTAGGGGCGCAGGCTTCTTAAGACGAACCAAAACCTGCCGCTTCATGTGCATGTTCTATGCAATGAGGGCATATACCCGAGATTCAATAGCGCGCGTAAAAAATCCTACGTAATTGCTGGGTTTTTCCTATGACTGAACTTTGCCAGAGCTTCTATCCTCAGAACCTTACTGAAGCAAAACCACCGTTCGAGGAGAAAGCTATGAGTATCGTTAAAAAGGCATCCGCGCATTGGGAAGGTGATCTGAAGACAGGTGTGGGCTCCATTTCCACCGAAACCGGCGTACTGCGTGACGCGCCTTACGGCTTCAAGGCCCGTTTTGAAGGCGGCAAGGGCACCAACCCCGAAGAGTTGATCGGAGCGGCCCACGCCGGCTGTTTCTCCATGGCGTTTTCCATGATTCTGGGCGATGCCGGCCTCAAGGCTGACAGCATCGACACCCAGGCAGACGTGACCTTGGACCAAGTCGACGGTGGCTTTGCGATCACCGCCGTGCACCTGACGCTCAAGGCCAAGATCCCAGGCGCCAGCCAGGCCCAGTTCGATGAACTGAGCAAAAAGGCCAAGGAAGGTTGCCCGGTATCCAAGGTGTTGAATGCAACCATCACCCTGGATGGCACGCTCGTAAACTGACACAAGGTCCATCGTGGGAGGGCGTAAGCTGCCTCCCACGATGTTCTGCGTTAAATCAGAACTCCCGTTTCACACCTGTGGTCCTATACCCTATGCAGCCTAGTCGCACACTCGTGCGCAATGCATTCAGGGAGCTTCAACATGAAACGTTTTGCCTTGGCGATCATCTGCGGTGTGTTGGCCACATCGGCCGTGGCCGCTCCAAAAGATTGTGAAGAACTCAGGAAAGAGATCGAAGTGAAGATCCAGGCCAAGGCGATTCCGTCCTACACCCTGGAGATCATCACCGCCGAAGAAGCCAAGAACCACGACAGCGCCATGATCGTCGGTAGCTGCGAAAACGGCACCAAACGCATCATCTACCAGAAAAACAACGACTGATTAGAGGCAGTTCACACTGCGCTCCTCTGCCAGCAACTGACGGGCCGAGTCGTAGAGCCGGATGTTGGGCGTGAAGGCCAGCGAGCGACCTTCGAGCAGGTAGCGCTGGCCGGCCTGGAAGTGGTCGTACTGCAACGTCATAAAGCAGGTTCGGTACATCATCTGGCTGAGTCCACCCAGGCCGCCACCCGCTGGCACCTCAAAATCAAAACGCACCATCAGCTCATGGGCGCCGGGCGGCATTTGGAAGTAGCGCCCGTCGTCGAGATTCTTGCCGTCCAGACGCTGTGCCATCACCAGCTTCGCTCCCGGAGTGGGCGTGATGAAATCGACCCATGCCTGTTTTGGATCGGCCGACGGCACCGGCGTTGTGGTGCAGGCACTCAGAAGTAAGGCAGCGGCGGCAAACAGCAATGGGCGCATGGCACAGTCTCTATGCAGGATGAGGTTTGAGTATAAACACCTCAGGCCGTGGAAAAATTCCCGGCAGGCACGCTAGTCTGGCGCGCACATTACCCAGGAGCAGTCGGAATATGGTCAGGCGTTTTGTTGTTGCGGCGTTGACTGTGCTGCTGAGCGGTTGTTCCAGTGTCACTTACTACAGCCAGTTGGCGAGCGGTCAATGGCAGTTATTGCGAGCCCGCGAGCCCGTGGCCCAAGTCATTGCCGACCCGACGCGCCCCCAAGTGCTGCGCGAACACCTGGCACAAGCGCAGAAGGCACGCACCTTCGCCAGCGACCATCTGCACTTGCCCGACAACCTGAGTTACAGGCTGTACGCGGACATCGGTCGTCCCTATGTGGTCTGGAATGTCTTCGCCACGCAGGAGTTTTCTCTGACGCCTCAGACCCATTGCTTTCCCATTGCCGGCTGCGTGGCCTATCGCGGTTATTACAACCAGGGCGCCGCACGCGGCGAGGCGGCAGTGTTGAAACTGCAAGGCATGGATGTGGCGATCGGCGGCGTGGAGGCTTATTCCACCCTGGGGTGGTTCGACGACCCGATCATGAACTCGATGATGAACTGGGGCGATGAGCGGCTGGCCACGTTGATCTTCCATGAATTGGCTCACCAGCGTTTCTATGTAAAGGACGACACGGAGTTCAACGAGTCGTTTGCCAGTTTCGTCGAGCAAGAAGGCACGCGCCAATGGCGTGCAGCGAGGGGGCTGGGGCCGATCAGCGATACCCAGGCGCGGCAGCGCGAGCAATTTATCCGCTTGATCCTCGACACCCGCCAACGCCTGGAAAAACTTTACGCACAACCCTTGGCTCCGGAGGTGATGCGCCGGGCCAAGGCGGCGCAGTTCGAGCAATTGCGCCACGACTATCGACAACTGCGCGACACCCAGTGGGCGGGCGACAAACGCTATGACGCCTGGATCAATCAGCCGATGAATAACGCCCGGCTGCTGCCGTTTGGGCTGTATGACCAATGGGTGCCGGCGTTTGCGGCGTTGTTTGCCCAGCAAGGTGGGGACTGGCTGAAATTCTACGCCGCAGTGGAAAAGATGGGCGAGATGCCGCCGATGCAGCGCAAGGCTGCGTTAAGGCAGTTGGAGGGTGTGGGCTTGTTGGGCCTCATCGGGGGCAAGCCCCCTCCCACCTTTTTACGCTGCACAGCTTGCCCCCGATGACGATTTTTAAGGCCGCTGCAAAAACGCCCCGTGCATCGCGGCCAATGTCTCGAAATGCCAGGTCGGCGCTTCGGCATTCAATTCTTCAAAGCTGCCAAATCCATACCCCACCGCCGCCGAATCCAGCCCATTGCTACGGGCGCCGATCAGGTCGTGCTTGCGATCGCCGATCATCAGGGTGTTGGCCGGGTCCAGGCCCTCTTCTTTGATCAGGTGGGCAATCAGCTCGACCTTATTTGTGCGGGTACCGTCCAGCTCGCTGCCGTAAATCACCTTGAAGTGCTTGGCAAAGTCGAAATGCCGCGCAATTTCCCGGGCAAATTCCCACGGCTTGGAGGTGGCGATGTACAGCTGGCGGCCTTGGTTGTTGAGTGCCTCCAGCAACGGCATCACCCCGTCGAATACGCGGTTTTCGTACAGCCCGGTGACCTTGAAGCGCTCGCGATAGAAATTCACCGCGTCCCAGGCCTTGGCTTCATCGAAGTCATAGAACTGCATAAAGGCTTGCAGCAACGGCGGGCCAATGAAGTGTTCCAGGCGGGTCAGGTCTGGTTCATCAATGCCCAACTTGGCGAGGGCGTACTGGATCGAGCGGGTGATGCCTTCGCGCGGGTCGGTAAGGGTGCCGTCCAGGTCGAACAGCACGGTGGAGTAATGCAGAGTCATCGGTCGAATCCTTCCGCCAGGTGCAGGTCTTTGAGCTTCACGTAGTTCGCCGCGCTGTAGGTGAAAAAGGCGCGTTCCTTGTCAGTCAGCGCACGGATTTGTTTCACCGGGCTGCCCACATACAAAAAACCGCTTTCCAGTGTCTTGCCCGGCGGCACCAGGCTGCCGGCGCCAATGATCACCTCATCTTCCACCACTGCGCCGTCCATCACGATGCTGCCCATGCCGATCAGAATACGGCTGCCCACCGTGCAACCATGCAGCATGACCTTGTGGGCGATGGTCACATCGTCGCCGATCAGCAGCGGGAAACCGTCGGGGTTGAAGGGCCCGGCGTGGGTGATGTGCAGCACGCAGCCATCTTGGATGCTGGTGCGCGCGCCGATACGGATGCGGTGCATGTCGCCGCGAATCACGGTCAGCGGCCATACGGAGCTGTCGGGGCCGATTTCGACATCGCCGATCACCACCGCCGAAATATCGACAAACGCCCCGGTGCCCAGGGTTGGCGTGTGGTTCTGATAGGTGCGAAGGGTCACGATAGCTTCTCTCTCTTTTGCTGATAGCTGCGGTGGGCATTGATTGTAATTAAGATGGCCCCATCTTTGTTCTTACATGTTTCTCCAGCCAAGGTACCCACCGTGAGCGCGAACAACCCTCTTCTGCAGCCCTACGACCTGCCGCCGTTCTCGGCGATCCGTGCCGAGCACGTTCAGCCGGCCATTGAACAGATCCTCGCCGACAGCCGCGTTGCCATCGAAGGCATCCTGCAAAGCCAGGGGAAAAATCCGACATGGGCCGGCTTGGTCCTGGCCATGGATGAACTCAATGATCGCCTGGGCGCGGCCTGGAGCCCGGTGAGCCACCTCAACGCCGTGTGTAACAGCGCTGAATTGCGTGAAGCCTACGAGGCGTGCCTGCCGGCACTGAGTGCTTATTCCACCGAAATGGGCCAGAACCGCGAGTTGTTCCAGGCCTTCGAAGCCTTGGCCAATAGCCCGGAAGCCGCTGGCTTCGATGTGGCGCAAAAAACCATCCTCGAACACTCCCTGCGCGACTTCCGCCTGTCGGGTATCGATTTACCGCCCGAGCAGCAAAAACGTTATGCCGAAGTGCAAAGCAAACTCTCCGAGCTGGGCAGCAAGTTTTCCAACCAACTGCTCGACGCCACGCAGGCTTGGACCAAGCACGTCACCGATGAAGCCACCCTCGCCGGCCTGACTGACTCGGCCAAGGCGCAGATGGCCGCCGCCGCCCAGGCCAAGGGTCTCGAAGGTTGGCTGATCACCCTGGAGTTCCCTAGCTACTACGCGGTGATGACCTACGCCCAGGACCGCGCCCTGCGTGAGGAAATCTACGCAGCCTACTGCACCCGTGCGTCGGACCAAGGCCCGAATGCCGGTCAGAACGATAACGGCCCGGTGATGGAACAGATTCTCGACCTGCGTCAGGAACTGGCCAGCCTGCTGGGCTACGCCTCGTTCTCCGAACTGAGCCTAGCCACCAAAATGGCCGAGTCCAGCGACCAAGTGCTGAGCTTCCTACGTGACCTGGCCAAGCGCAGTAAGCCGTTTGCCGCTCAGGATCTGGAGCAGCTCAGGGCCTACGCCGCCGAACAGGGCTGTGCCGATTTGCAAAGCTGGGACAGCGGTTACTACGGCGAAAAACTGCGCGAGCAGCGCTACAGCGTGTCCCAGGAAGCCCTGCGCGCCTACTTCCCGATCGACAAAGTGCTGAGCGGCCTGTTCGCCATCGTGCAGCGCCTGTATGGCATTGAGATCGCCGAGCAAAAGGGTTTCGACACCTGGCACCCGGACGTTCGCCTGTTCGAAATCAAGGAAAACGGCCAGCACGTCGGACGCTTCTTTTTCGACCTGTACGCCCGCGCCAACAAGCGCGGCGGTGCCTGGATGGACGGCGCGCGCGACCGTCGTCGCACCATCAATGGCGTGCTGCAAAGCCCGGTGGCCAACCTGGTGTGCAACTTCACCCCGGCCGACAGCGGCAAGCCTGCTCTGCTGACCCACGATGAAGTCACCACGTTGTTCCACGAATTCGGTCACGGCCTGCACCACCTGCTGACCCGTGTCGACCACGCTGGTGTCTCCGGGATCAACGGTGTGGCATGGGATGCGGTGGAGTTGCCGAGCCAGTTCATGGAGAACTGGTGCTGGGAGCCGGAAGGTCTGGCGCTGATCTCCGGCCACTATGAAACCGGCGAGCCGCTGCCCCAGGACCTGCTGGAAAAAATGCTCGCGGCGAAGAACTTCCAATCCGGCCTGATGATGGTGCGCCAGCTGGAGTTCTCGCTGTTCGACTTCGAACTGCATGCTACTCATGGCGATGGTCGCAGCGTGGCGCAGGTGCTTGAAGGCGTACGCGACGAGGTTTCGGTCATGCGTCCGCCGGCCTACAACCGGTTCCCCAACAGCTTTGCGCACATCTTCGCCGGTGGTTACGCGGCAGGGTACTACAGCTACAAATGGGCCGAAGTGCTGTCGGCGGATGCCTTCTCCAAGTTCGAAGAAGAGGGCGTGCTCAATGCTGAAACCGGCCGTGCGTTCCGTGATGCGATCCTGGCGCGTGGCGGTTCCCAGGCACCGATGGTGCTGTTCGTCGATTTCCGCGGCCGCGAGCCTTCCATTGACGCTCTCTTGCGTCACAGTGGCTTGAGCGAGGACGCAGCAGCATGAGCCAAGGACCTGTAATCACCAAAAAGCAATTTATCGCCGGGGCTGTGTGCCCGGCGTGCAGCGAGCCGGACAAGCTGAAAATGTGGACCGAGGACAACGTGCCCCATCGCGAATGCGTGGCCTGCGGCTATACCGACACGCTCAATGATCAAGGCTTGTCGGTGCCCAAGGAACTGGGTACGCGGGTCAATACCTCGGCGCTGAAAGTGCCGGATCCGAAGGTGCAGGCGGTGCAGTTCTTTCCGAACCCAAAGCTGAAAAAAGACTGAAGAAACCTCCCTCAATCCTGTAGGAGCGGGGGGCTCGCAAAGAGCCTCAAGACAATGCGGTCATTCACGTGGCTGCATTGTCTTGATCACGTCCGCCCCTACTGCATCTGCTCCCTCCTTGTTTGAGGTGGAGATCCAATCCTTCATCGAACACAGTGCAAACGCGCTGGTGCTGCAATCTCCGTTTGCCAAGGCTGTGCGCAATTTGTCGACATCGGCCCGCATCATGTAGCGAACGCCATCTTTGAACCCATTACTGGTGCCAAATCCACCCAGGGTCATTTCGTTCAGCGCGTCTTCTTTGCTCCACCCTTGAATCACCACCCGGTACATCGCCGCCATCAAGCCCGTACGGTCCGAACCATGCTTGCAGTGCATCAGCACCGGGCCGCTGTTCTCTGCTTGCTGAATGGCGCGTAGCGCCGCCAGTACGTCTGAATCATCAACGTGATTGGTGCGATAAGTCAGTTGCACTTGTTTGATATCGACTGTTTTAAGCCAACTGGCGTCGGATTCCGGTAGGAAATTGATCACCGTGCCGATCTTCAGCTTTTCCAACAATGGCAGCGCGCCGCTATCCGGTAAGCCACTGCGGTACAACGTGGGGGTCATCTGGTGCAAGTTATAGTGGGTATCAATCGGTTGGGCCCATTCGGGTGAGCGCACGGAAGTGATGATCTCATCGGCCTGCACGGGGGTAGGGGCTGACAGGCTGACGAGCGTGAGGCAGAGAGCCGCAAATAAGGCGTGTTTCAACATGGTCGACGTAACCGGAAGGAGCTGGCGAATGGCTCTCAGATTGGGTGACGTCGGGTCAATGCCGTGTGAGTCGGTCGTCAAAGAAGCGTGATTTGGCGGGCTTTGTGGCCGGCGATTTTCAGCTGAATCGATTTTCCTCGATGCTTAGCCTGCTATCATTCGTAACTATTCATGTCAGCTGTGTTCTATCTCTCTGAAACAGTTGGATCCAATTGCCCTGTAGACGCTCAAGCCGCTCGCCAGAAGCGGCTGTTCAATCCGTGACCACATGATGAGGTGCTCCATGTCTGATCAAGATCAAGACAACCCCCGGCGTGACTTTTTACGCAAATCCTTGACCTTGATCCCGGTGGTCACGGTTGCCAGTACCGGCCTGGGTGGTTCGATGCTGATGGCCACGCCTGAGCCGGCACAGGCCAGCGCGGCCAAGCCAGCGGTTAGCGAAAAAGCCTACGAACCCAGCTACTTCACGGCTGAGGAATGGGCGTTTATCCAGGCTGCCGTCGCGCGCTTGATCCCTGCCGATGCCCAAGGTCCCGGCGCCCTTGAAGCGGGTGCGCCGGAGTACATCGACCGTCAGATGAACACGCCCTATGCCAGTGGGGCGTTGTGGTACATGCAGGGGCCATTCAACGCCGATGCCGCCCCAGAGATGGGCTGGCAGAGCAAGTTGGTGCCCAAAGAGATCTATCGCCTGGGCATTGCCGCGACCGATGCCTGGTCGAAGGCATTCAATGGCAAAGCCTTTGCCGCTCAAGACAGCGCTACCCAGGACGATATGCTGCGTCGCCTTGAAGCCGGCGGCGGCGAGGTATCGGCCCATTTCGAGGCGGTGCCGGCGAAGATGTTCTTCAACCTGTTACTGCAGAACACCAAAGAAGGGTTTTTCTGCGACCCGATTCACGGGGGCAATAAAGGCATGGTCGGCTGGACCCTGATCGGTTTCCCCGGCGCGCGCGCCGACTTTATGGATTGGGTGGAACGCAACGAGCAATACCCCTTCCCGGCAGTTTCCATCCGCGGCGAGAGGGCATAAGCGTGGCGACCATCATGAAGAAAGTCGATGCAGTGATCGTAGGTTTTGGCTGGACCGGTGCGATCATGGCCAAGGAGCTGACGGAAGCGGGCCTGAACGTGGTTGCGCTGGAGCGCGGCCCAATGCAGGACACATACCCCGACGGCAACTATCCCCAGGTCATTGACGAACTGACCTACAGCGTGCGTAAAAAACTCTTCCAGGACATTTCCAAAGAGACCGTAACCATTCGCCATAGTGTGAATGACGTGGCCTTGCCCAATCGGCAGCTCGGTGCATTCTTGCCCGGTAATGGCGTGGGCGGTGCGGGCTTGCACTGGTCGGGCGTGCATTTTCGCGTCGACCCTATTGAGCTGCGCATGCGCAGCCACTACGAAGAGCGCTACGGCAAGCACTTCATACCCAAGGACATGACCATCCAGGACTTCGGCGTCAGCTATGAAGAGCTTGAGCCGTTCTTCGACTATGCGGAAAAAGTCTTCGGCACCTCCGGCCAGGCCTGGACCGTCAAAGGTCAATTGGTGGGCGAAGGGCGCGGCGGCAACCCTTATGCGCCGGACCGCTCAAACCCGTTCCCCCTGCAAGCGCAGAAAAATACCGTCTCTGCACAGCTGTTTCAGAAAGCCGCCACAGAGGTAGGTTACAAGCCCTACAACCTGCCGTCGGCCAACACTTCGGGGCCTTATACCAACCCCTACGGTGCGCAAATGGGGCCGTGCAACTTCTGCGGTTTCTGCAGTGGCTACGTGTGCTACATGTACTCCAAGGCGTCGCCGAACGTGAACATCCTGCCGGCGCTGCGGCAGGTGCCGAATTTCGAACTGAGGCCCAATTCCCACGTACTCAAGGTCAATCTCGACAGTACCAAGAGCAAGGCCACCGGCGTGACCTACATCGACGGCCAGGGCCGCGAGTGCGAGCAGCCGGCGGACCTGGTGATCCTCGGTGCGTTCCAGTTCCACAACGTGCGTTTGATGCTGTTGTCGGGTATCGGCAAGCCTTACGACCCGATCAGCGGCGAAGGCGTGGTGGGCAAGAACTTCGCTTACCAGAACATGGCCACCATCAAAGCGTTCTTTGACAAGGACACCCACACCAACAATTTCATCGGTGCCGGCGGCAACGGCGTGGCCATCGATGACTTCAACGCCGACAACTTCGACCACGGCCCCCACGGCTTTGTGGGCGGTTCGCCAATGTGGGTCAACCAGGCCGGCAGCCGACCAATTGCAGGTACGTCCAACCCGCCGGGCACCCCAGCCTGGGGCAGTGCGTGGAAGCGCGCCACCGCCGATTACTACACCCATCAGGTGTCAATGGATGCCCACGGCGCTCATCAATCCTACCGGGGCAACTACCTGGATCTGGACCCGGTATACCGCGATGCCTACGGCCTGCCACTGCTGCGGATGACATTCGACTGGCAGGAAAACGACATCAAAATGAACCGCTTCATGGTCGAGAAAATGGGCAAGGTGGCGCAGGCCATGAACCCCAAGGCGATCGCTCTGCTGGGCAAGAAGGTCGGTGAGCACTTGAATACCGCGTCCTACCAGACCACCCACCTCAACGGTGGCGCGATCATGGGCACCGACCCGAAAACCAGCGCGGTCAACCGCTACCTGCAGTCCTGGGATGTGCACAACGTGTTTGTCCCGGGCGCATCCGCTTTCCCACAAGGCTTGGGTTACAACCCTACCGGCCTGGTGGCGGCGCTGACCTACTGGTCGGCCCGAGCGATCCGCGAACAGTACCTGAAAAACCCCGGCCCCCTGGTTCAGGCATAAGGAGCGATGACCATGAAAGTATTTGTTATCGCGACCTTGGCGCTGCTCAGCAGTTGCTCGATCAGCGCCGCTGAAACCGACCTGATCAAGCAAGGCGAGTACCTGGCCCGCGCCGGTGACTGCGTGGCCTGCCACACCGCCAAGGGCGGCAAACCCTTTGCCGGTGGCCTGCCGATGGAAACCCCCATCGGTGTGATCTATTCCACCAACATCACCCCGGACAAGACCGGCCTGGGTGATTACAGCTTTGAGGACTTCGACAAGGCCGTACGCCATGGCGTCGCCAAAAGCGGTAGTACGCTTTACCCAGCCATGCCCTACCCGTCTTACGCTCGTGTCAGCGAAAGCGATATGCAGGCGTTGTACGCATATTTCATGAAAGGCGTCGAACCGGTCGCCCAAGCGAACAAGGACAGCGATATTCCCTGGCCCTTGAGCATGCGCTGGCCGTTGACGGCGTGGCGCTGGGTGTTTGCGCCGGCCGTTGAGGATTATCAGGCTGCAGCGGGGGCCGACCCGGTGATCAGTCGCGGCGCCTATCTGGTGGAGGGCCTTGGCCACTGTGGCGCATGCCATACGCCGCGCGCCCTGACCATGCAGGAAAAAGCCCTGAGTGCTCAGGACGGCAGCGCGTTTCTGTCCGGCAGTGCGCCGTTGGAAGGTTGGATCGCCAAAAGCCTGCGCGGCGACCACAAGGACGGGCTCGGCAGCTGGAGCGAAGAGCAACTGGTGCAATTCCTCAAGACCGGTCGCAGTGACCGCAGCGCGGTGTTTGGCGGCATGAGCGATGTGGTCGTGCATAGCATGCAATACCTGTCGCAAGACGACCTGACCGCTATCGCCCGGTACCTCAAGAGTCTACCGGCGGTGGATCCCAAGGATCAGCCGCACCAGTACGACAAGCAGGTGGCGCAAGCCCTGTGGAAAGGCGACGACAGCCAGCGGGGTGCGTCGGTGTATATCGACAACTGCGCGGCCTGCCACCGTACCGACGGGCATGGTTATACGCGGGTGTTCCCGGCGCTGGCGGGCAACCCGGTGTTGCAGACGGCGGATGCGACGTCGCTGATCAACATCGTGTTGAACGGCGGCACATTACCGGCCACCCACTCGGCACCGTCCACCTTCACCATGCCGGCGTTCGCCTGGCGTCTGTCGGACCAGGAAGTGGCGGATGTGGTGAGCTTTATCCGCGGCAGTTGGGGCAACCAAGGGGGGCCAGTCAAAGCCAGCGACGTAGCGGACCTGCGCAAAGACGACATGCGCACCACCTCCGGCGATGACCTGGGGCAGGTGACGAAAAAGCACTGATCTTGCATTGACCGCCAAACGGCACTGGTCAGACACCCTGCGCCTCGATACTGTATATAAAAACAGTATCGAGGCGTTCTTATGTCGACTGCGCTGCCACCCCGGGGCCGGGGCACGGCCACCAACCTGCACAACCGCTTTGCGCCCACGGTCAGCGTGGTCGAGGACGACGGGTGGCACCAGGAAGTACCGCCGACCCAGGGCACCGAAGTGCGTATCGAGACGGCCAAGACCATCATCACCCGCAACAACTCACCAGACCTGCCGTTCGACCGCTCGATCAACCCTTATCGTGGCTGCGAGCACGGCTGTATTTACTGCTACGCGCGGCCCAGCCATGCCTATTGGGACATGTCCCCGGGGCTGGATTTCGAAACCCGCCTGATCGCCAAGCACAATGCCGCCCAGGTGCTGGAGCAGCAGCTGTCGAAACCGGGCTATGTGTGTGCGCCGATCAACCTGGGGTCCAACACCGATCCCTACCAACCCATCGAGCGCGAGCACCGCATCACCCGACAGATCCTGGAAGTGCTGCTGCGATACCGGCACCCGGTGACCATCATCACCAAGGGCTCGCTGATCCTGCGCGATCTGGACTTGCTCACCGAGTTGGCGCGCCAGCGTCTGGTGGCGGTGATGATCAGCCTCACCAGCCTGGACGACGAGCTCAAGCGCATCCTGGAGCCTCGCACGGCGGCGCCCAAGGCGCGTCTGCGAGGGATTCGGGTGATGCGTGAGGCGGGGATCCCGGTGGGCGTGCTGTGTTCGCCGATGATCCCGATGATCAACGACAGCGAGCTGGAAAGCCTGCTGAGCGAAGCCCATGCCGCCGGGGCCCAGAGCGCGGCCTACATGATGCTGCGCTTGCCGTTGGAGGTGGCGCCGCTGTTCGAAGAATGGCTGGCGGCGCATTATCCGCAGCGCGCGGCCCATGTGATGAGCCTGGTGCGCCAGGTGCGCGGCGGAGAGGTGTATGACAGCCGTTTCGGCGTGCGCATGCGCGGTGAAGGGCCGTTTGCCGATCTACTGGCCCAGCGCTTCAGCAAAGCTATCAAGCGTTTGGGGCTGGATCGTCGGGAAGGCTTCAATCTGGATTGCGAGGCGTTCTGTCCACCTGGCCGACAGATGGCATTGTTGTAGACTGACTGGGAAGAATGCACCATTCCTGTAGGAATAGTCGCGTTTTGACATCACTGAAACCCGCGATCTAGAGCGGTTCATTCAGTTTGAGTTAAGTTTCGATGGTTACCTTGTTCAGCGAGTGACTGATGAGTCGGCCCTGGAGTCCGTGGCGGTTTACAACTATTCCACTAGCCAGGCGTCGAACTGACCTGAAAACTCCCCTGCATTAATTAAGAGGATGAATCATGAGTGACAAGGATAAACAGCCGTTGGCTGCGTCGGCATCAGCCCCTCAGGTGGCAGAATCCGCCGATGCAGCGTTGCAACATATCGTTGACGGTTTTTTGCATTTCCATCACGACGTCTTCCCTCAGCAGGAAGAACTCTTCAAGAAAC
The DNA here is from genome assembly GCF_030209215.1 of Pseudomonas sp. efr-133-TYG-23. NCBI lineage: Bacteria > Pseudomonadati > Pseudomonadota > Gammaproteobacteria > Pseudomonadales > Pseudomonadaceae > Pseudomonas > Pseudomonas sp. efr-133-TYG-23. The sequence continues at coordinate 67,283 of NZ_JARVSL010000032.1, forward strand.
TCGCCACGGCCCAGAGCCCAAGAGCGATGTTCATCACCTGCGCGGACTCGCGCATCGTCCCTGAATTGATCACCCAAAGCTCGCCCGGCGACCTGTTCGTTACCCGTAACGTCGGTAATGTGGTGCCCCCTTACGGGCAGATGAACGGCGGTGTTTCCACGGCGATCGAGTACGCGGTGCTTGCCCTGGGTGTACAGCACATCATCGTCTGTGGGCATTCCGATTGCGGCGCCATGCGCGCGGTACTCAACCCCGACAGCTTGGAGAAAATGCCCACGGTCAGGGCTTGGCTGCGGCACGCCGAGGTCGCCAAGGCCATGGTTCATGACAACTGCGACTGCGCTAATGAAGGCGAGAGCATGAAGGTGCTGACCGAAGAAAACGTCATCGCCCAGTTGCAGCATTTGCGCACCCACCCTTCAGTGGCCTCGCGCATGGCCAACGGTCAATTGTTTATCCACGGCTGGATTTACAACATCGAGACCAGTGAAATTCGCGCATACGACGCGGAGCAATCAGCGTTCCGACCGTTGAGCGGTTCCGGACCTATCCCTTGCGCGACGCCTAAAGCGCGCTTCTAAAACACTTCCCTGCCGGGTAAAGCGGTGGCTGCCATGGACGCAGCCAGGCTTTACCGCGCCCGGCGAATGCCTCGGGAGAGCCATCATGCGTGCTGCTCAATTGAAAGCTGTATTGCCACGGGAGCTGCTCGCTTCGGTGGTTGTGTTTCTGGTCGCCCTGCCACTGTGCATGGGCATCGCCATTGCGTCCGGCATGCCGCCGGCCAAGGGCCTGATCACCGGCATCATCGGTGGCCTAGTGGTGGGCTGGCTGGCGGGGTCGCCGTTGCAAGTCAGCGGTCCGGCGGCGGGTTTGGCGGTGCTGGTGTTCGAGCTGGTGCGCCAGCACGGCATGCTGATGCTCGGGCCTATCCTGCTGCTGGCGGGTTTCCTGCAACTGGTGGCCGGGCGTTTGCGCCTGGGCTGCTGGTTTCGTGTGACCGCACCAGCTGTGGTCTACGGCATGCTGGCGGGGATTGGCGTGCTGATTGTGCTGTCGCAGGTCCATGTGATGCTCGACGCCACGCCCAAGCCTTCAGGGCTGGATAACCTGGCGGGCTTCCCGGCTGCACTGGCCGAGGCGATCCCCACTCTTGGCGGTGGCCTCGGCTGGCAAGCGGGACTGCTTGGTTTGTCCACCATGCTGGTGATGTACCTGTGGGACAAACTGCGCCCGCAGTCACTACGATTCGTGCCGGGAGCCTTGCTCGGTGTTGGCCTGGCGACGGTCACCAGCCTGGTGCTGGCGCTGCAGGTCAAGCGGGTGGAGGTGCCGGAGAACCTCGCCGATGCCATCGACTGGCTGCGCCCCAGCGACCTGCTCAACCTGGCTGACCCCCAGCTGCTGATCGCCGCGTTCGCCGTTGCTTTCATTGCCAGCGCCGAAACCCTGCTCTCCGCGGCGGCTGTGGATCGCATGCACAGTGGTCAACGTTCCGATTTTGATAAGGAATTATCTGCCCAAGGTGTAGGCAACATGCTGTGTGGTCTGGTGGGCGCGCTGCCGATGACCGGTGTGATTGTGCGCAGTTCGGCTAACGTCCAAGCAGGTGCTACCACGCGGCTGTCGGCGATGTTCCACGGCGTGTGGCTGCTGGGTTTTGTGCTGCTGTTGTCGAGTGTGCTTCAAAGCATTCCGGTCGCAAGCCTGGCAGGTGTGCTGGTGTACACCGGGATCAAGCTGGTGGACGTCAAGGCGTTCAAGGCGCTGGGACGCTACGGACGGATGCCGATGTTCACCTATGCCGCCACTGCGCTGGCAATCATCTTCACCGACTTGCTGACGGGTGTGCTGGTGGGCTTCGGGCTGACCCTGGTCAAGCTGGCGTTCAAAGCGTCGCGCTTGAAAGTCAGCCTGATCGATCTGCCTCAGGACGGCGAGATGGAACTGCGGTTGATTGGCGCGGCGACGTTTCTCAAAGTCCCGGCGCTGACTCAGGTGCTCTCGACCGTGCCTACCGGCACCACGGTGCATGTGCCGCTTAACAACCTGAGCTACATCGACCATTCCTGCCTGGAGTTGCTGGAAGAATGGGGCCGGGCAAATGCGGCCAAAGGGTCGAAGTTGGTGATTGAGGCGCGGGGGTTGAAGCGCAGGCTCGAGGGCCGAATCAGGACGACGACGGGGATCGGCTCGGCACCCTCTATCGGCTGACGGAGCCGGATCAAATGCGGGAGAGGGCTACCACCTTCCCGCATTTGATTGAAAGTTCAACCCGGCTTATCCAGCTCCAGCTCAACACCCAGCTGGCGCGACAGGCACGGCCAGCGCTTCCACGCTGCTTCCGTTTCCGGGCTTTTGAGCTGCTCGCGATAGGTCTCCACAGACTCCAGCGCAAAGCTGTCCTCGTTGAGCATTTCATCCACGGCGTGGTGTACGGCCTCATCCAGCTGGTTGGCGAATGCCTCGCCGATCAACTGATGGGCAATCACGTTGGCGACGGTGATATCCACCGGAATCAATGGCTGGCCAAAGTGCTTGATATACAAGTCGTTGACCTCTTCCACCAGACGATGGGCCAGGTACGCTTCATCCAGCAGGCCGTCGAGCCCTTCGTGGCCTTGCAGCAAAGCGGGCGGTTGCAGGAAAAAATGCTCGGCGATCTTCAAGACGGGTTTGATCTGACTTTCGATACCGGCCTCGCGGGCCACTTCGTTGGCCGCATCCAGCAGGTCCGGCACGAGGTCGATGTAGGCAGTGACAAAGCGGGTCATGATGACGACGTGATCACCGTCAGCCAGGGAAATGGCCGAATGCAGGTGCGGCAATTGTTTTTCCAACTGGCAACCCAGCTGGCCCGTTTCGGTCTCGTGTTGATGGGCACGGGAAATCTGCTCGCGCAATGCGGCGGTGTTCATGAACGCTCCAGTAGTGCAGGCATAAGAAGAAAGAGCATAAGGTAGCTCGTTTAGACGAGAGCCTCAGATGCATTTGTCATAATTATTTCACGGTTATACGCAGGCGTTATATCGGATAGCCATCGTTCGTCGGAAAATCGATTCTGCCCCCCGCTTCCATTGGGTTTCCACCCAGCCTTTGCGGCTCATTTGCCCCTACACATTGCGGGGTTGCAGACCCTGTCTATACTCGGATTTGTACGCGATTAGCTGATGACGCCAGACTGCATAAGCAGGCAAGGCTAAGCGGTTGTAAGCAGTATGGAAGCCGCTCCCTTCGACGCAGGTGCAAACCGGCGGGATAACAAGAACGATAAGGGGAACCCGCAATGATGCGACATCCACACGTTTGGATGGGCCTCCTGTTGTGGTCGGTATTCGGCCAGGCGCACGCCGCTTGGACCACGAATATGGCGCCAGGGGCGACAGAAGTCAGTCACGCTGTGTTCGACCTGCATATGACCATTTTCTGGATCTGTGTGGTGATCGGCATCGTCGTGTTCGGCGCCATGTTCTGGTCGATGATGGTCCACCGCCGCTCCACCGGGCAGGTCGCCGCCAAGTTCCACGAGAGCACCACCGTGGAAATCCTCTGGACCGTGGTCCCTCTGCTGATCCTGATCGCGATGGCCATTCCGGCCACCAAGACCCTGATCAATATCTACGACAGCAGTGAATCGGATATCGATATCCAGGTCACCGGCTACCAGTGGAAATGGCACTACAAATACCTGGGCCAGGATGTGGAGTTCTTCAGCAACCTGGCCACACCCGCCGAACAGATCCGTAACCAGGCGACCAAGGGCGAGCATTATCTGCTGGAAGTCGACCAGCCGCTGGTGCTGCCGGTGGGCGCCAAGGTGCGCTTTCTGGTGACGGCCGCCGACGTGATCCATTCCTGGTGGGTGCCGGCCTTCGCGGTCAAGCGCGATGCCATTCCGGGGTTCGTCAACGAAGCCTGGACCCGCGTCGAGAAACCCGGCCTCTACCGTGGCCAATGCGCCGAGCTGTGCGGCAAGGACCACGGCTTCATGCCCATCGTGGTGGAGGTCAAGTCCAAGGCCGACTACGACACCTGGCTGGGCGAGCGCAAGGCCGAAGCCGCCAAGCTTAAGGAGCTGACATCCAAAGAGTGGACGCTCGACGAGCTGGTTGCCCGTGGCGACAAGGTCTATCACACCACCTGTGTGGCCTGTCACCAGGCCGAGGGCCAGGGCCTGCCGCCGATGTTCCCGGCGCTCAAGGGCTCGAAGATCGCCACGGGGCCCGCGGCCGATCACCTGAGCATCGTGTATCACGGTAAGCCGGGAACCGCGATGGCCGCGTTCGGAAAGCAGCTCTCGGAAGTGGATATCGCCGCCGTAGTGACTTACGAGCGCAACGCCTGGGGCAACAACAAAGGCGACATGGTCACGCCTAAAGATGTGTTGGCCATCAAGCAGGCGGAAAGCAAATGACTCCTTTCATTGCAAATGCCCTGAACCGCCCCGCCCCTTCGTTTGCAGGAGAACGGCCATGAGCGCTGTGATCGATGACCATGGCCACGCCAGTGACCATGCCCACGGCCCCGCCAAAGGTTTGATGCGCTGGCTGCTGACCACCAACCATAAAGACATCGGCACGATGTACCTGTGGTTTGCCTTCACCATGTTCTTGTTGGGCGGCTCCTTCGCCATGGTGATTCGCGCCGAGTTGTTCCAACCGGGTTTGCAAATTGTGGAACCCGCGTTCTTCAACCAGATGACCACCATGCACGGCCTGATCATGGTGTTCGGCGCGGTGATGCCGGCATTTGTCGGCCTGGCCAACTGGATGATCCCGCTAATGATCGGCGCCCCCGACATGGCCCTGCCGCGCATGAATAACTTCAGTTTCTGGCTGTTGCCGGCGGCGTTCCTGTTGTTGGTGTCGACCTTGTTCACGCCAGGCGGTGGGCCGAATTTCGGCTGGACCTTCTACGCGCCGCTCTCCACGACCTATGCGCCGGAAAGCGTGACGTTCTTCATCTTCGCCATTCACCTGATGGGCATCAGTTCGATCATGGGTGCGATCAACGTGGTCGCCACCATCCTCAACCTGCGTGCGCCCGGCATGACATTGATGAAGATGCCGCTGTTCGTGTGGACCTGGTTGATCACCGCGTTCCTGCTGATTGCGGTGATGCCGGTGCTGGCGGGCTGCGTGACCATGATGCTGATGGATATCCACTTCGGTACCAGCTTCTTCAGTGCCGCCGGTGGCGGTGATCCGGTGCTGTTCCAGCATGTGTTCTGGTTCTTCGGCCACCCTGAGGTGTACATCATGATCCTGCCGGCCTTCGGCGCCGTCAGCTCGATCATCCCGACCTTCTCGCGCAAGCCATTGTTCGGTTACACCTCGATGGTCTACGCCACGGCGAGCATCGCGTTTCTGTCGTTTATCGTGTGGGCGCACCACATGTTCGTGGTGGGCATTCCGCTGGTGGGCGAGTTGTTCTTTATGTACGCCACGTTGCTGATCGCCGTGCCCACGGGGGTGAAGGTGTTCAACTGGGTCAGCACCATGTGGCAAGGCTCGCTGACCTTCGAGACGCCGATGCTGTTTGCCGTGGCCTTCGTGATTCTGTTCACCATCGGCGGCTTCTCCGGCCTGATGCTGGCGATTGCGCCGGCGGACTTCCAGTATCACGACACCTACTTCGTGGTGGCCCACTTCCATTACGTACTGGTGCCCGGCGCGATCTTCGGCATCTTCGCCTCGGCGTACTACTGGCTGCCGAAATGGACCGGCCATATGTACGACGAAACTCTGGGCAAGCTGCACTTCTGGCTGTCTTTCGTGGGCATGAACATGGCGTTCTTCCCGATGCACTTCGTGGGCCTGGCGGGCATGCCGCGGCGGGTGCCGGACTACAACCTGCAGTTCGCTGACTTCAACATGGTGTCTTCGATTGGCGCCTTTATGTTCGGCGCTACGCAGATCTTCTTCCTGTTTATCGTGATCAAGTGCATCCGTGGCGGCCCGCCCGCGCCGGCCAAGCCGTGGGATGGCGCCGAAGGCCTGGAATGGAGCATTCCATCGCCGGCGCCGTACCACACCTTCACCACGCCGCCGGAGGTCAAATGAATACGCCGATCCCCTGTGGGAGGGGGCTTGCTCCCGATGACGGTATGTCAGCCGACATCACCCTGGTTTGCGACGCAGCAGGTGGGCGTCATGGCTGACTCCGTGCCCGTCAGGCACCTGGTCACGCGGCTGTTGATCCTGGTGGTGGCGATGTTCGCCTTCGGGTTCGCCCTGGTGCCCATCTACGACGTGATGTGCAAGGCATTTGGCATCAACGGCAAGACCGCTGGGCAGTACGAGGGCTCGCAGGTAGTTGACCCGTCGCGCCAGGTGCGCGTGCAGTTTCTGGCCACCAATGCCATCGACATGGTCTGGGAATTTCGCTCCAAGGCCGATGAACTGGTGGTCAACCCTGGGGCGGTCAACGAGATGCTGTTCGTGGCCTACAACCCCAGCAATAAGCCAATGACCGCCCAGGCGATTCCGAGCATTTCCCCGGCCGAAGCGGCGGTGTATTTCCACAAAACCGAGTGTTTTTGCTTCACCCAGCAAGTGCTACAGCCTGGCGAGCGCATCGAGATGCCCGTGCGTTTCATTGTCGATCGCGACATGCCCAAGGATGTGAAGCATTTGACCCTGGCGTACACGCTGTTCGATATCACTGCGCGCCAACCGCCCGTGGCTGCCCATAGCGGCGGCTAGCTACTGTTTGCCCGCTCAATCAGGAGAGCGAATACATGTCGACTCATGATACGTACTACGTACCAGCGCAAAGCAAATGGCCAATAATTGCCACGTTCGGTCTGTTGATCACCGTGTACGGCCTGGGCCTGTGGTTCAACGACCTCAAGGCCGCGCGCCCGGAATCCCACGGGCCGTGGATTTTTTTCGTCGGTGGCCTGCTGTTGGCCTACATGCTGTTCGGCTGGTTCGGCGCGGTGATCAAGGAAAGTCGCGCCGGTTTGTACAGTTCGCAGATGGACCGCTCGTTCCGCTGGGGCATGAGTTGGTTCATCTTTTCCGAAGTGATGTTCTTTATCGCGTTCTTCGGTGCGCTGTTCTATGTGCGGCATGTGTCCGGTCCGGCGTTGGCGGGCGAAGGTCCTAAGGGCATCGCGCATATGCTGTGGCCGAACTTCGAGTTTGCCTGGCCGTTGCTCAACAACCCGGACCCGAAACTCTATCCAGCGCCGGAGGGCACCATCAGCCCGTGGGGCTTACCGTTGGTCAATACGATTTTGCTGGTCAGTTCCAGCGTGACCATCACCATTGCCCACCATGCCCTGCGTAAAGGCCATCGCGGTGCTCTGAAACTCTGGCTGGCGATCACCGTGCTGCTGGGCTTGGCGTTCCTTGGGTTCCAGGCCGAGGAATATATCCACGCCTATAAAGAGCTGGGTCTGACCTTGGGCTCGGGCGTGTATGGCGCGACCTTCTTTATGCTCACCGGTTTTCACGGCGCCCACGTGACCATCGGCACGATCATTCTGTTTGTGATGCTGATGCGCATCCTGCGCGGGCATTTCAATGCTGAGCACCAGTTCGGCTTCGAAGCGGCCAGTTGGTATTGGCACTTTGTGGATGTGGTGTGGATCGGCCTGTTTTTCTTCGTTTACGTGCTGTAGGGCGTTTCACCACGGCGCGTGCGAGACCAGCTGGCCGCTGAAAAAGCCCCAGGTAATCAAGCCGAGGGTGATCACGGCCAGGACCACGCGCACGGTCAGGGCAGTGACGAGGCGGTTGGAGTGGCCCTCGTCCTTGACCAGAAAGAACAAGCCACTGAACAGGCTCACGATGGTCGCGATCAGCATCAGGGCAATGGCTGCTTTGAGCATGGTGCGGCTCCTGGGCTTTCGAGGGGAGGGGCGATGAAATCCAGTATAGCCAGTGCCTGGCAGCGCTTTCGTCCCGGTATTGCGCCGACGGTGGTAGTGCTTGTGCTGCTGCCGCTGATGGTGGGGCTGGGATGCTGGCAGTTGTCTCGCGGCCAGGAAAAGCAGGCGCTGGTGGACAGCTATGCCGAGCGCCGTGCGGCCGAACCGATCCATGGTGACCAGCTCGCGGCGCTCGCAGACCCTGCGTTTCGTCGGGTTCACCTGAGTGGGCAGTTCGATGCCGAACACAGCGTACTGCTCGACAACCGCATGCGCGATGGTAAGGCCGGTGTCGAGCTGCTGCAACCCTTCCATGACCAGGCCAGCGGTCTGTGGCTGTTGCTCAATCGCGGCTGGCTGCCCTGGCCGGACCGGCGCACGCCGCCGGCCTTCACCACCCCTGAACAACCGGTGAATCTCGACGCCTGGGTGTACGTGGCGCCGGGCGAAACCTTCCAGTTGCAGGCCGACCCGGTGGCGTCCAACTGGCCGCGCTTGCTCACCGCGCTGCACCCCTCCGCGTTGTGGGCCGAGCTGGGTCGCAGCGGGTATGCCTACGAGTTGCGCGCCGAACCCGGCCCAGGCACCTACGAAACCCGCTGGCCGGTCGTGGCCATGGGCCCGGAAAAACACCTGGCGTATGCCGTGCAGTGGTTCGCCATGGTCCTGGCGTTGCTGGCGCTTTATCTCTATCTCGGATGGCACCACACAAAAAAGGAGAAGCCCCATGAGAGCGGCCATGAATCCACCCAACATGTCTGAGCTGCCCGACCGTCGCAAAGGCCGCTGGCAGTTGATCCTGATTCTGCTGATGGTCATCGGCCCGATGGTGTTGGCCACACTCATGTATAAGCTGCAGTTCTGGGTGCCCGACAGTCGCAGCTATCACGGCGAGCTGATTGGCGATGGCCAGACCCGCGCCGACATCGGCGTGCAGGCCGACGAGCAGCGCTGGCAACTGCTGGTTACGGCACCCACGGCCTGCGCCGCCGACTGCCAGCAACTGGTGTACCTGGCGCGGCAACTGCAGATTGGCCTGGGCCGCGATGCTTCGCGCGCCAGTCATGCCCTGGCCAGCGCGCAACCTTTGAGCACTGACTATGACGCCAAGCTCAAGGCCGAATACCCCCAGTTGCAACGCTACGCGCTGGACCTGTCGACCTTCGGCAAAAACGCCGCCGCGCCGGGTGACGCGCAGCTTTGGATCGTCGATCCCCACGGCAACCTGGTGCTGCGCTATGACGCCACGGTCAAGGGCAAGGATTTGCTCAACGATCTGCGTCATCTGTTGAAACTGTCCAACATCGGATAAGGGCATCGTCATGGCCAAACCTGGATTTCGCCTCGCGTTGTTTGCCACCCTACTGGCGCTGATCGTCGTGCTGCTGGGTGCCTATACCCGCCTGACCCACGCCGGTCTCGGCTGCCCGGATTGGCCCGGTTGCTACGGTTTTATCGGCGTGCCCAACAGTGAAGCCCAACTGGCCCATGCCGAATTGCATTTTCCTGACACACCGGTGGAGGCCGACAAAGGCTGGAGCGAGATGATCCATCGCTACTTCGCCGGCACCTTGGGGCTGCTGATCGGCGTGTTGGCGGCGCGGTGCTGGAGCCATCGGCGCGATCCCGGTCAGCCGGTGAAGTTGCCGCTGTTTCTGCTCGCTGTGGTATTCGCCCAGGCGGCGTTTGGTATGTGGACGGTGACATTGAAGCTGTGGCCGCAAGTGGTCACAGGGCACTTGCTGGGAGGCTTTGCCACCCTGAGCCTGCTGTTTTTGCTGACCCTGCGTTTGTCTGGAGTGTTACCGGCGTTGATCGTGCCGAAGCGCCTGCAATATTGGGCCACGGCCGGGCTGGTGCTGGTGATCGGCCAGATCGCGCTGGGCGGCTGGGTAAGTTCCAACTATGCGGCCGTGGCCTGTATCGACCTGCCCACCTGCCACGGTCAATGGTGGCCGGCGGCGGACTTTGCCAACGGTTTTCACCTGACCCAACACATCGGCCCGAACTACCTGGGCGGGCAGCTCGACAGCGAGGCGCGTACGGCGATTCACCTGACACACCGCTTGGGCGCGGTCATCGTCACCTTGGCCCTGCTCGGTTTGGCCTGGCAACTGCGTGCGGTGGGCATGACGCGACTGGCGGGCCTGTTGCTGATTGCCTTGGCCGCGCAAATCGGCCTGGGCTTGAGCAATGTGTATTTCCATCTGCCGCTGCCGGTGGCCGTGGCCCATAACGCCGGTGGCGCCGGGTTGTTGCTGACGCTGGTGCTGGTCAATTACCACGCGCGCACCAGCCTGGTACGGGTGCGCAGTCAGCGGCCGTTCGGCTGGCGCTTTATCCCGCGCAAACAGATATCGGGCCTGACCACCCTTAAAGGAGAAATGCCATGGCGACCTTGACCGGCGCGCGGCACGACCAGGCGCTCTGGCGCGACTATCTGGAGCTGACCAAGCCGAAAGTGGTGGTGCTGATGTTGATCACCTCCCTGGTCGGTATGTTTCTCGCGACCCGCGCTGGCGTGCCGTGGACGGTGCTGATTTTCGGCAATCTGGGGATCGCTCTGTGTGCAGGCGGCGCGGCGGCGATCAACCACGTGGTGGACCGGCGGATCGACGCCGTGATGGCCCGCACCCATAAGCGCCCGTTGGCCCAGGGGCGCGTGCAGCCTGTGGGCGCGCTGGCCTTTGCGTTGGTGTTGTCAGTGGCTGGGCTGACGCTGCTGCTGGCGTTCACCAATCCGCTCGCGGCATGGCTGACCTTGGCATCGTTGTTGGGGTATGCGGTGATCTATACCGGGTTTCTCAAGCGCGCTACGCCGCAGAATATCGTTATCGGCGGTTTGGCCGGAGCGGCGCCACCGTTACTGGGCTGGGTTGCCGTCACCGGGCATGTCAGTGCCGAACCGCTGCTGCTGGTGCTGATTATCTTCGCCTGGACTCCGCCACACTTCTGGGCTTTGGCCATTCACCGCAAAGAGGAGTACGCCAAGGCCGATATTCCGATGCTGCCGGTAACCCACGGCGAGCATTACACCAAGGTGCATATCCTGCTCTACACCTTCGCCCTACTGGCAGTGAGCCTGATGCCCTACGTGATCCACATGAGCGGCCCGCTCTACCTGGGTTGCGCGCTGGTCTTGGGTGCGCGCTTTCTGCAATGGGCCTGGGTGTTGTACCGTGGCGGTCGGCCGCACGCGGCGATCAACACCTTCAAGTACTCTATCTGGTACCTGTTCCTACTGTTTATCGCGCTGCTCGTAGACCACTACTTACTGTTGAACCTATGACTCGAACTCAAAAAACCGTCTTTATCCTGGTGGCCATCGTCGCGTTGATCATGGGCCTGACCGTCAACAAAGTGCTCAACGGCAAAGGCCAGGGCGACCCCACCGCGCTGATCGACGCCGGCATCATCCTGCTGCCGCAAAGCCGCGCGCTGCCGCCGGTGACCATGACCAATCAGGACGGCCAGCCGGTGGTGATCAATGAATTGAAGGGTAAGTGGAGCCTGCTGTTCTTCGGCTACACCTTCTGCCCGGACATTTGCCCTACCACCCTTGCTCAACTGCGCCAGATCAAGAGCGAACTGCCCAAGGACGTTGTGGATAAGCTTCAGGTGATTCTGGTGAGTGTCGACCCCAACCGCGACACTCCGACCCAGCTCAAGCAGTACCTGGGCTATTTCGATCCGCAATTCCAGGGTCTGACCGGCGCAAATGTGGCTGAGGTGCAAAAGGTCTCGAACGCCGTGAGTATCCCGTTCATCCCGGCCGATACCAGCAAGCCGAACTACACCGTCGATCACAGCGGTAACCTCGCGCTGATCGGCCCGGACGGAACGCAACGTGGTTTTATCCGCGCGCCGTTGAACAACCAGAAGCTGGTGGCGCAATTACCAGGGTTGTTACAGCGTCAGTAGTAGCCGACACAAAAAATGTGGGGGGGGGCTTGCTTGGCCCGATAGCAGAGTGTCAGTCGATGTAGATGCCGACTGAAGCACTGCCATCGGG
>NZ_JARVSL010000014.1:0-77669 GCF_030209215.1 Pseudomonas sp. efr-133-TYG-23
ACCGCGATGCCTGGGCCAGCACCAGCTCATCCGGCGAAGCCCCCAGATAGATCGCCGCTTCGGCCAGGCTATTGGTGATTGCCGGCCTCGCAACGGTGGGCATTGGAAAGGAAATTGAGCGATTTTCATGGTCGGTCCAGACCACCGAATCGCCTGAAACCACCAGCCGCTGCGCCAGCCCATGGCTCCAGCCAACCCCCAGTCCTACATCGACTTCCACCGCACTGGTGCGATACAGGCGCGTCCACTCGAACGGCAACACCCCATCCAGAACACCGTCAGTCAGGGTCAGCAATTCCTCGCCGGTGACCATCGACACCGGGCAGCCGTTAGTGACGGTTTTATCCGCAGAAGCCGCCGCATCGCCGTTCGGGTTTTTTCCCGAAACTGGCACGTCATCCATAGGCTCCTGCCGCACCAACACCGTCTGCTGCGTCTTGTTGCGCGCCGCTGTGACCGGGTTGGAAACCCATTGATCCCCAGCCTTCAACGGCCCCACCGGGATCGTATCGACCGCCGTGGTCTGGCGACTGAGCAACACCGGCTTGGCCGCCTCGGCATGCTCCTCGACGCGCACCTTGCCAAACTGCTCGGCCAAATGTTCCAACCACTGGCGCGCGCGCCGCGACTTGATCCTACCCAGCACCTGCGCGCCCAAGCGAACCGCCACGCCCATGCCCGCTGTGGCCCAGATCAGCAACAGGTTGATCAGCACCTCGCCAGTGACTTCTCCGAGCAGCTCATTCATATACGGCGGTGGCAGCAGGCGCATCCAACTGACCATCGTCGCCAGGTAAATGAACAACAACGGCTCATCGCTGAGCATCAGCAAGCCCGTCGCAATAGCGTCGGCACCGAGCGCCAGCAACTGGTCAAACTCGGCCTGGGACAGATACCGCAGCCATTGCTCGGCATGGGCCACCGGGTCCGACAGCCACTGGAACAGTTGCTTGAGGTTGTCCCACAGCGAGTACAGCGCTTCGCCGAATCCGCGTGCGTAGGCGGCGTGGAGCGAGAGGTAGCGCTTAAGGAAGTTCGCCTCGGAGTAGTCCTGCCAAAGCGGTTCGAAGGTGTCGGACCATTCGCTGCGCAGCCACGCCTCCAGCGGCGCGATGACCGCCTGATAAGAGGCGTACAGCGCCTTGAAATGCGCGGCGGACACATTGGGGTAGAAGTGGATGCGGTAGCGCTGGTTGCGTTCGCATTCCTTGAGTTCAAGAATGCCGCTGGGCCCGATGGTTTTATGGATAGGCTCGCCCAGCAGCGTGCCGTCTGCATCGATGCGCTGGAGTATCACCGGTGTATCGCCGATGGGTACGAACCGTGAACTCTGGAACCGATGCACCAAGGTCAAGGTGCCATCGGCCCGGCAGGTCGCGACCGCGCTGCTGGGGAACAGCGAGCGGTTGATCGGCGCGACCCGCTCCGCTTCATCTCCGGCCTTGAACACCTGCTCGATATTCAGCGCCGAAAAACTGAGGACACTCTCGGCCCAGGCGTCGTAACTATTGAGGCATCCACGAAAATCCCTGAGTACCGACTCAACGTCGCGGGTCTTTGCATCCAAGGCGGCGAGTACCAGAAAGCCAATGGTCTGGCTGGTCGCGCCAATCATGAGGCTGCCCTATCAATCAGGGCCATAACGAAAAAAAACATCTGCAATCCTTCGCACTGTGTGATCAGGCGAGGGACTTTGCAGAGGTTTATGGGGCAGGGGAGTAGAGCTTATCCGGCGCTTGCGTGGGATGTTTCGGCAGCGGTCACATCCGGTCGTAACGGGCGAGCCTACCGAACCCACGAACCCTGGTTAGACTTACCTGTCGAAACGTGCAACTCACGGCCCGCCGTCACTCAAGGAATCTTCATGTATTCAAGCCGCCTGATCCTCTGCCTTTTGCCCTTGCTGGTACTGGCGGGGTGCTCCACCGCCCGTGGCCCGCAGCAACCGGAACGCAGCGAAGCCGAGGTCAAGGCGCAGATCGTGCGGTTGCTGCCACCCAAGGTTACGGACCGCAATGGCTGGGCCCAGGATATCTACACGGCCTTTGATACCCAGAAGATTTACCCGAGCACCGAAAATATCTGCGCGGTGCTGGCGGTGACCGAGCAGGAGTCCACCTTCCAGGTCGACCCGCCGGTGCCCAATATGGGCAAAATCGCCCAGGATGAAATCCTGCGCCGTGCCGGCAAGGTGCATGTGCCGGCCTTTGTGGTGCGCAGCGCATTGCAACTGAATTCGCCCACCGGCAAGACCTACGCCGAACGTCTGAGCGCCGCGCGTACGGAAAAAGACTTGAGCGGTATTTTCGATGACTTCATCAGCATGGTGCCGTTGGGCAAAACGCTGTTCGGCGGGTTCAACCCGGTGCACACCGCCGGGCCGATGCAGGTGAGCATCGACTTTGCACAGAAACAAGCGCGGGGTTATCCCTACACCGTGGACGGATCAATCCGACGCGAAGTGTTCACCCGCCGTGGCGGCATGTACTTCGGCATCGCCCATTTGCTCGGCTATCCGGTGAACTACGATCAACCGCTGTATCGCTTCGCTGACTTCAACGCCGGTTGGTATGCCAGCCGCAATGCGGCGTTTCAGGCGGCGGTCAGTCGGGCTTCGGGGGTCGAGCTGGCGCTGGATGGGGACTTGATTCGCTACGGCTCGCTACTGCCCGGTACCACGGAGCTGGCGGTGCGTTCGTTGGGCGCGAAGCTGGACATGCGCAACCCCAGCATCCGCAGCCAGCTGGAGCAGGGCGAGCGCTTGGATTTCGAAGAAACCACCCTTTACCAACGTGTGTTCGCCCTCGCCGACAAGGCTGCCGGCAAACCCCTGCCACGGGCGATTCTGCCGGGGATTGTGCTCAAGAGCCCGAAGATCACCCGTAACCTGACCACGGCATGGTTTGCCAAGCGCGTGGATGAGCGTTATCAGCGTTGTATGAAGCGCTGAAAGCCCCGTGCGAGATTTGTATGGCTGATGGCGATGGCTTCCAATGAGGTATTTGCAATGCCTCAAGCTGCCAGACAATGAAGATCAAAGGTGGGAGGGGGGGCAAGCCCCCTCCGATAGTTGAGCGATGTTGCTGTTTTTATCAGTTGCGTTCCAGGGCCAGGGCTACGCCCTGGCCACCGCCGATGCACAAGGTCGCCAGGCCTTTTTTGGCATCGCGCTTGATCATTTCGTGCAGCAGGGTCACCAGCACGCGGCAACCCGAGGCGCCAATCGGGTGGCCGATGGCGATAGCGCCGCCATTGACGTTGACCTTGTCAGCATCCCACTCCAGCTCTTTGCCTACCGCCAGGGATTGCGCGGCGAAGGCTTCGTTGGCTTCGATCAGGTCCAGATCGCCCAGGCTCCAACCGGCTTTGTCCAGGCAGCGACGGGTGGCCGATACCGGGCCGATGCCCATGATGGCCGGGTCCACGCCTGCGTTGGCGTAACTGGCAATGCGGGCTAGCACGGGCAGACCGAGGGCTTTCGCCTTATCGGAACTCATCAGCATTACTGCAGCGGCGCCGTCATTGAGGCTGGAGGCGTTGCCGGCGGTGACGCTGCCGTCTTTCTTGAAGGCCGGCTTGAGCTTGGCCAGGGACTCGGCAGTGGTGCCGGCGCGCGGTTGCTCATCCACGGCGAAGGCGATTGGGTCGCCCTTGCGCTGGGGGATCAGGATCGGGGTGATCTCATCTACAAATCGCCCAGCCTCGATGGCTGCCGCAGCCTTCTGCTGAGAAGCGGCGGCAAAGGCGTCCTGGGCTTCGCGGCTGATGCCATATTTGTCCACCAGGTTCTCAGCAGTGATGCCCATGTGGTAGTCGTTGAACGCATCCCACAGGCCGTCGGTGATCATGCTGTCGATCATCTTGGCGTGGCCCATGCGCAAACCAGTGCGCGCGGCAGGCAGTACGTAGGGGGCCAGGCTCATGTTCTCCATGCCGCCGGCGATGATGACGTCGGCGTCGCCGCAGCGGATGGCCTGGGCACCGAGGTGCAGGGCTTTGAGGCCCGAGCCGCAGACCTTGTTCAGGGTCAGGCTCGGCACCGCGTGGGGCAGGCCGGCGAGGATCGAGGCCTGGCGCGCGGGGTTCTGGCCGGAGCCTGCGGTGAGTACTTGGCCGAGGATCACTTCATCGACTTGGGCCGGGTCCAGGCCGGTCTGCTCCAACAGGCGACGGATTACGGCGGCGCCCAGTTCCGGAGCCGGGACGCTGGCCAGCGAACCTTGAAAGCTGCCCACGGCGGTGCGGGTGGCAGCAACAATCACGACGTCTTGCATGGAATCTGTCCTCACTGGAAATGCATTTCTGGAACGTGGTCCGGGACGATCAGTTTACCGGCGGTCTTGCTCACAATCTCTTCAACGCTGACGCCAGGTGCGCGTTCCTTGAGGACAAAAGCGCCATTTTCGATTTCCAGGTACGCCAGGTCCGTAAGCACGCGTTTGATGCAGTGCGCGCCGGTCAGCGGCAGGCTGCAGCGATCAAGCAACTTGGACTCTCCGTCTTTGGAGGCGTGGGTCATGATCACGATGATGTTTTCCGCACCGGCCACCAGGTCCATGGCGCCGCCCATGCCCTTGACCAGTTTGCCGGGGATCATCCACGAAGCGATGTTGCCCTGCACATCGACTTCAAATGCGCCGAGCACGGTGAGGTCGACGTGACCGCCACGAATCATCGCGAAGGACTCGGCAGAGGAGAAAATCGACGCACCGATGCGTGCGGTCACCGTCTGTTTACCGGCGTTGATCATGTCGGCATCGATGGTGTCTTCGGTAGGAAACGGGCCCATACCGAGCAGGCCGTTTTCCGATTGCAGCATCACTTCCATGCCGTCGGGGATGTAGTTGGCCACCAGGGTCGGAATGCCGATGCCGAGGTTGACGTAAAAGCCGTCCTGCATTTCGCGGGCGACGCGTTGAGCCATTTGTTCGCGGGTAAGAGCCATTTTGTGTGTCCTTATTGTTCGGGCTGGAGGCGGATTATTTGCGGACGGTGCGCTGTTCGATGCGCTTCTCGAAAGTGCCGCAGATGATCCGATCGACGTAGATGCCAGGGGTGTGGATCTGCGCCGGGTCCAGCTCGCCCGGTTCGACGATTTCTTCGACTTCGACCACGGTGATCTTGCCGGCGGTGGCGGCCAGCGGGTTGAAGTTCTGAGCGGTGTGGCGGTAGATCACGTTACCGAAGTGGTCGGCTTTCCAGCCTTTGACGATGGCGAAGTCGCCGGTGATGGACTCCTCCATCAGGTAAGGACGACCGTTGAACTCGCGGGTTTCTTTGCCTTCGGCCACTGGGGTACCGACACCGGTTGCGGTAAAGAAAGCCGGGATACCGGCACCGCCTGCGCGCATTTTTTCGGCGAGGGTGCCTTGGGGCGTCAGCACCACTTCGATTTCGCCGCTGAGCAATTGCTTCTCGAACAGCGCGTTCTCACCCACGTACGACGCGATCACTTTGCGGATCTGTTTTTCTTCCAGCAGCACGCCCAGGCCAAAACCGTCGACGCCGCAGTTGTTGGAGACCACGGTCAGCTCACGGGTGCCTTTGCGCTTGATTTCGGCGATGAGGTTTTCCGGGATGCCGCACAGGCCGAAGCCGCCGGCGAGTACGGTCATGCCGTCCTCCAGGCCTGCCAATGCCTCTTCGTAGGACGCCACGCGTTTATCGAAACCTGCCATATGCACCTCTTTTATTGTTTGTGGGCCAGCCAATGGACCGAGTGTTGCGCCGATGGATTGATTTGTTAAGTTGTTTTTTAAGGTTGATTGATTTAGAAAACAGCATAGTTGATCCGTCTCTCGGAGTACTTTCATGACCGTGAAACAGCTGCGTGCCTTCCTCGCCGTGGCCCAGAGCCTGAGTTTCGCCGCCGCCTGCGAGCGTCTGCACTTGTCCCAGTCGGCGCTGAGCCTGACCATCAAGGGCCTGGAAGAGGGCCTGGGCGGGCGGTTGTTCAGCCGCAATACGCGTAATGTGGCGCTGACCCCGGAAGGCGAATCGTTGCTGCCCCTGGCCCGCCGCCTGATGGCCGATTGGGATAACGCCGAGGATGAGCTGCGCCAGCGCTTCACCTTGCAGCGCGGGCGCGTCACGGTGGCGGCGATGCCGTCGTTCGCCGGCAACCTGCTGCCGCCGATCTTGAAGATATTCCGCGCGCGTTACCCCCAGGTGAACGTAACGGTGCACGACTTGATCAACGAACAGGTCTTGGAGATGGTGCGCGATCGCCAGGTGGAGCTGGGTGTGGCCTTCGAACCGTCTGAAGGCTCGTCGCTGGCCTTTACCCCGTTGTATCTGGATCGCTTCATCGCGGTCGTGTCGGGTGATTCACCCTTGGCGCAGTGCGACGAGATCGGCTGGGAGACTTTATTGGAACACCCCTTTATCACCTTGCAACGACCTTCCACGGTTAGGGTGATGCTGGAGGAGCATTTGGGTGCGCTACGGATGAAACTGCCGGTCGCCCTGGAAAGCCATCAATTGGCGACTGTAGGCAAAATGGTAGCCAGTGGCTTGGGCGTCAGCGCCGTGCCGGCATTGTGTGCCAGACAAATGGAGGAGGCGGGCGCGCATTGTATTACCTTGCGTGATCCGGTGATCGAGCGGCCGATTGGTGTGCTGACCAAGCCGGGGCATGAGTTGTCGGCGGCGGCGCAAGCCTTGTTCGATATTTTTCGCGATGAGGCGGGCAAGGGCCGGTTTCCAACATTTTGACCCGCAGCACAAACAAGTGTGGGAGATGGTTTGCCTGTTATCACGGTTTAACAGTCAACACTGTCGTTGAGCGTTAAATAGCTATCGCAGGCAAGCCAGCTCCCACATTGAACACGTTGTTTCTAGTAGTAGCGATCAATCACTTTTACTTGCGAGCTGTCTTTGAAAGACTCCCAAGCGTTGTTAAGTGTGTCGAATACTTGTTCGATAAAGTTGCGATCGGCAGCGGCCTTCTTGCCGACATAACCCTGGCCGCGGCGGTACATCTTCAGGCGCGCCGCTAACTCACGGTTATTACGGTCGAACTCGGCTTCTTCAGTGTGGGGCGCCAGGCAGTCGATCTTGACTTCGCCCGATTTGCCAATCCACAGGATATGGTCGTCGAGTGTGTCTTTCTGCGCTGCGAACATCTCAGCCAATTCATCGATAGTTGGTTGGTTGTTCAGATTCATGTGTAAGCCCCTTGACCAGTTGGCGATCTATCAGTTGGTTCCGTTAAAACTGCTTAGTTGTCTCCGGCTTCAATAACCGGGCGTTAGTAACTGGCTGCCGAATACGGGCAGGGTCTTGAACCTGATGCTTGTAGTCTTACTGATGAACTGCTACGCAATGCTTTCATAACGAAGACAAGGAGCATTCGAGCTTCTTGTACCGTGCTCTTACGAGTCGGTCAGCTTCATCAATCTGCCTTGTGGGCAGTGCACATCCGGAAAAAACAGCTCGGCGGTCAGACGAGCTCTTTCAAAACGCGTGTTACCAACGCTCCCGATCCGGGAGACGCCTTGATCATGCAAGGACAAAAAGGTTACGTCAACGGTTATGTAGTGATTATTTTCGATCACTACATAATTCGTCGTGGGCACGGGGAGATACGGCAGAGGCGTGACTTGAGCGTCATTTTTTGCGCTGGACGGTCGCTACGGTGGAGGAGGGGGCTATTGCAGGCGGTTCGCCAGCAAGGGCAGCAGTTGTTCGCATGAGGTTTCGATCTTTACCTGCAACAGCTCGTCGCCCCGGGTCTTGCCCAGGTTGATGGCGATCACCGGTTTGCCTTGCTCGACCATCGCCTTGCACAAGCGAAATGCCGAATACGCCATCAGCGAAGAGCCCACCACCAGCAACCCCTCGGACTGTTCCACTGCCGCCATTGCCTTGGCGGCAGTGGGCGGGGCGACGTTCTCACCGAAAAACACCACGTCGGGTTTCAATCGTTCACCCTGGCAATATGGACACCGGGGTACCTCAAAGCGCGCTTCAAAGGCCGGGTCGAGCAGCGTGTCTCCGTCAGGCGCCTGCACAGCATCGACGCCCGTCAGGTAGGGGTTCTGGGTTTCCATCAGCTGTTGGATCGCATCGCGCTGGCTGCGCTGCTGGCAGTCCAGGCACAGCACGCGGTGCAGGCTACCGTGCAGTTCGATCACACCTTGGCTGCCGGCCTGATCATGTAGGGTGTCGACGTTTTGTGTGATCAGCCCGGTGATGTGCTGGCGTTGTTGCAAGATGGCCAACGCTCGGTGCGCTGCATTCGGTTGTGCGACGCGTACGCGCGGCCAGCCCAGCATGGCGCGCGCCCAGTAACGTCGCCGCGCCTGCGGGGTGGCCAGGAATTCCTGGTACATCATTGGCGCCTTGCCTCGGCGCACGCCTTCGCTGTCCCGGTAGTCCGGAATGCCCGAGGACGTGCTGATGCCTGCACCGGTCAATACCAGAAAACGCCGATCAGTCATGGCCCGGTACAGGGTGTCGAGGTGGTCTTGCTGATGCGCCTGGGAATCGAGCATGGTTTCTCCTATTCGCCGCGGATGTACTGCTCCAGCTGCTTGATCAGGTCAGCCTGCTCGGCAATCGCCTCCTTGACCAAGTCACCGATGGACAGTAGGCCCAGCAGTTTGCCGTCTTCGACCACGGGCAGGTGGCGCAAGTGACTGTCGGTCATGATGTTCATGCATTCTTCGACGCGCTTATGGGTATCCACCGTGATCACCGGCGCGCTCATCACCTCATGCACCTTAGTGGTCACCGATGACAGGCCCTTGAGCATGATTTTGCGCGCGTAGTCACGCTCGCTGATGATGCCCACCACTTGGTTGTCTTGGACGACCGGCAATGCCCCCACGTTTTTTTCCGACATCCGCACCAGTGCTTCAAACACGGTGTGATCCCATTGGATGGTGTGGACGTCCTGGTTTTTCTGGTCTTTGGCTTTGAGCAACTGTGCAACGGTCTTCATGGCGGCCACTCCGGTGTTGTTGTAGGAAATCAGTGGAACCCCTACAGAATCCTAGACAGCCCGCGCCGTAGCAAGAACCAATGCGGCGTCAAACCTGTCGAAAAACGTCATTTACCGGTTTTTTTTGGTGTTTATCCGGTATTTACCGGTTTTTTTGCCCGTTTAGGGCTCGCTGTCGTCTTGCGAGGGGCTGCCTTGCGCTTCTTTTTCCACGGTGCGACCCCTCGTCCTGCCGGGCTCGCGGGGCCGGTGATGGTCATGCGCATGCCATTGCAACGCGCCACCTGTTTGCTCATCCAGGCTGCCTGTTTGGCGACGAATTCCTCCAGACTCATTTCACCGCTTTGCACCATGTCCAGCGCCTGCTCCCAGATGGCAGTGGTGCCGGGATCGGCGATGGCGCGGGGCACCGCGTCGATCAGGCTGAATGCCGCCGGTGTGGCGGCCAGCGCCTTGCCATTCTTGCTCAGATAACCGCGGTCGAGCAGCCCCTGGATAATGCCCGCGCGGGTGGCTTCGGTGCCGATGCCGGTGGTGTCCTT
The DNA here is from genome assembly GCF_030209215.1 of Pseudomonas sp. efr-133-TYG-23. NCBI lineage: Bacteria > Pseudomonadati > Pseudomonadota > Gammaproteobacteria > Pseudomonadales > Pseudomonadaceae > Pseudomonas > Pseudomonas sp. efr-133-TYG-23. Next base: position 9,487 of record NZ_JARVSL010000014.1, read on the forward strand.
GAGCTTTTGCTTAAGCAACGGGTCTTCCACCAGTTTGGCCACGTTTTTCATCGCCTTGATCAGGTCGCCTTCGGTAAAGGGTTTGGGCGGCTGAGTCCATAGGTCCTTGAGCGTGACCTTGGCTACTGCGTAATCCTGGCCCTGTACCAGCGCCGGTAGGGCCTGGGGCGCTGGCGCTTCGCGGCCCTTGGTGGGTGCGAGTGCTTCGGGCAGGGCGCGTTTCCAGCCCGGCTCGATCACCACTTTGCCCACCGCGCGCAGGGCAAAACCAGCGCAGTCGAAATCTGCCTGGGTGCGATCGTATTCGTGGTGGGGCAGGAACTGCGCCAGATAGCGCGCGCGAATCAAGGTGTACACCGCGCGGTGCTTGCCGCTGAGCTGGCCCACGTCCTTGCCGGCCCCGGTAGGAATGATGCCGTGGTGGGCGCTGACTTTGGCATCGTTCCACGCCCGCGAGCGCCGCTGGGGATCGATATGCGGCATCAGCTCACTGACCGCCGGGTCGGCACGGCCCAGCGCGGCGAGAATCTTCGCTGCCTCGCTGTGCTGGCTCAGCGGCAAGTAGCCGCAATCGCTGCGCGGGTAGGTGATGACCTTGTGGCTTTCGTAGAGGGATTGGGCGATATCCAGGGTTTCCTGAGCGCCCAGGCCGAGTTTCTTCGAGCAGATTTCCTGCAGGGTGCCGAGGTCGAAGGGCAGGGGCGCGACGTCGCGCATGCGTTCGGTGCGCAGCTTCACCAGGCGTGCGCTGGCGGCGTTGCCCATGGCAGCGGCAGCGGTCTGCGCCAGCTGCGGGTTGAGGCAGCGACCCTGGTCATCACAGGCGTCTTCCGTGGCGCGCCATTGAGCGGTGAAGGTCATGTGCGCGTGGCGCAGGTCGACATCGATGGCCCAGTACGCCACGGGGACGAAATCGGCGATGCTGCGGTCGCGGTCCACCACCAGGCGCAAAGTGGGTGTTTGCACCCGGCCTACCGGTAATACACCCTGATAACCGGATTGACGCCCCAGCAAGGTAAACAGGCGGCTCATGTTCATGCCGATCAGCCAGTCGGCGCGGGAGCGGCCCAGGGCCGAGTGGTACAGGCTGAAGGTGTCGGCGCCGGGCTTGAGCGCGGCCAGGGCCTTGCGAATCGAGGCGTCGTCCAGCGCCGACAGCCACAATCGCTGGATCGGCCCCCGGTAGCGGCAATGTTCCACCAACTCGCGGGCGATCATCTCACCCTCGCGGTCGGCGTCGGTGGCGATCACCAGTTCCTGGGCTTCCCCCAGCAGGCGCTTGACCGCTTTGAACTGGCTGGCGGTCTTGGGTTTGACCAGCATCTTCCATTTGTCCGGCACGATCGGCAGATCGGCCAGCACCCAGCGTTTGTACTTGGCGTCGTAGGCATCGGGCGGGGCGGTTTCCAGCAGGTGCCCAATGCACCAGGTAACGGTGACCCCATTGCCCAGCCAACACCCATCGCCACGACGACCGGCACCGAGCACCGCCGCAATGTCCTTGGCCTGGGAGGGTTTTTCACAAAGGTACAGCCGCATGGTCATCACATCAGATCGGGTTGATGCTTTGCAGGATGCTCAGTCGGATGGATTTGAGCAACCATTATCTGTATGGATGTACAGCTAGGGGTTTCAAGCGGCAAGCTGCAAGCGGCAAGAAAGAGCCGATTGGCTTTTACTTGCAGCTTGCAGCTTGCAGCTTGCAGCTTGAAGCTTGCAGCTTGCAGCTTGCAGCTTGCAGCTTGCAGCTTGAAGCTTGAAGCTTGAAGCTTGCAGCTTATTCAGTTGCTATCGATATCCACATGCCGCGTTTCCTTGAGGCAGAACAACCCGACAATCAGGCTCACCCCCGTCACCATCACCGGGTACCACAGGCCGTAGAAGATATCGCCCGTATACACCACCAGCGCAAACGATACGGTCGGCAGGAACCCGCCGAACCAGCCGTTACCGATGTGGTAGGGCAGGGACATCGAGGTGTAGCGGATACGCGTCGGGAACAGTTCCACCATCAGCGCCGCCAGCGGGCCGTAGCACATGGCGGCGATCAGGATCAGCACCACGATCAGCACCACCACCATGACCTTGTTGACCTGCGCCACATCCGCCGAAGACGGGTAACCGGCCAGGGTCACGGCACCGCGCAACGCCGCTTCGTCAAAACCGTCGATCTTGACTTCGCCGACGCTCACCTGCACCGGGCTGCCGGCCGGCGCAGCAGCGCTGGTGTAGGGCAGGCCTTGTTTGACCAGGAAGGTTTTTACCTTGTCGCATGGGCTGTCAAACCGCGCCTTGCCCACCGGGTCGAATTGGAAGGTGCAGGTAGCCGGGTCGGCCAGCACGGTGATCGGAGCCTGGTGGCTGGCCTGATCCATCGCCGGGTTGGTGTAGTGCGCCAGGCCCTTGAAGATCGGGAAGTACAGGGCGGTGGCCAGCAGCAGGCCGAGCATCAGCACCGGTTTGCGTCCGATCTTGTCCGACAGCCAGCCGAACAGGATAAAGAACGGCGCGCCAATCACCACGCTGATAATCAGCAGCATATTGGCCAGGGCCGGGTCCATCCGCAGGAATTGAGTGAGGAAGAACAGCACGTAGAATTGCGCCGCATAGAAGGTCACCGCTTGCCCGCCGTTGATGCTGAACAGCGCGATCAGCACCACCTTGAGGTTTTCCCACTTACCGAACGACTCACGGATCGGCGCCTTGCTGGCCTTGCCTTCTTCTTTCATTTTCAAGAAGGCCGGCGACTCGTGCAGGCTCATGCGGATCCAGGTGGAAATGCCCAGCAGCACGATGGAAAACAGGAACGGGATGCGCCAGCCCCACACTTCGAACTGGTCGCCGGTGAAGTAGCGGCACGCCAGCACTACCAGCAGCGAGAGCAGCAGGCCGATGGTGGCGGTGGACTGGATCCAGCTGGTGTGGAACCCGCGTTTGCCGACCGGCGCATGCTCGGCGACGTAAGTGGCGGCGCCGCCGTATTCACCGCCCAGGGCCAGGCCCTGCAACATGCGCAGCACGATCAGGATGATCGGCGCGGCGATGCCGATGCTGGCGTAGGTCGGCAACAGCCCGACGCAGAAGGTCGCTACGCCCATCAGGATGATGGTCACCAGGAAGGTGTACTTGCGCCCGATCATGTCGCCCAGGCGGCCGAACACCAGTGCGCCGAACGGCCGCACCACAAAGCCGGCCGCGAAGGCCATCAAGGCAAAGATAAAGGCCGTGGTGTCGTTGACCCCGGCAAAGAACTGCTTGCTGATCACCGCCGCGAGGGCGCCGTAGAGGAAAAAGTCATACCACTCGAACACCGTCCCCAAGGACGAAGCGAAGATGACTTTCTTGGAGTCGTTGCCGGTGCTCGTTTCTACTGCCGAGCCCAGGGTTTGAGCATGTTCTGACATCGGGTAACCCTCACAGTGATTATTTATTGTTGTTCCACTGTCGGCGCCGGGTGCGGCGCCGCTATTCAGATTGCGTGAACCAGTTCTTTCTCCGGCGCGAGGCTCCTTGTGTGCGGCGAAAGGATCAGCTGCGCGGCTTTTTCCGCGATCATCAGCGTGGGTGAACAGGTATTGCCGGACGTAATGCGCGGCATGATCGAGGCGTCGGCGATGCGCAGGCCGGGCACGCCGTGCACGCGTAGCTGGGCGTCGACCACTGCGTCCTTTTCGTGGCCCATGCGGCAGGTGCCTACCGGATGGAAAATCGTCGTGCCGATGCGTGCGGCGGCTTCGTGCAGTTGTGCTTCGGTTTGCAGCGAATCGCCCGGCAAATACTCCACCGGCTTGAACTGGCTCAAGGCCGGCGCTGCTACGATGCGCCGGGTCAGGCGGATGGCATCGGCGGCTACGCGCAGGTCTTCGGGGTGGCTGAGGTAGTTGGGCTGGATCAGCGGCGCATCCGCCGGGTTGGCCGAACGGATATCGACCCGGCCACGGCTCTGCGGGCGCAGATCGCAGACCGAGGCGGTGAACGCCGGGAAGCCATGCAACGGCTCGCCGAAACGCTCCAGGGACAGCGGCTGCACATGGTATTCGAGGTTGGCCGAGGCCTGCTCCGGCCCCGAGCGGGCAAATGCGCCGAGCTGGCTGGGTGCCATCGACAATGGGCCGCTGCGGTCGTACAGGTAGCGCAGGCCCATGCCCATCTTGCCCCACAGGGTGCCGGCGATCTGGTTGAGGGTGCGTGCGTTTTCCAGCTTGTAGATCAGACGTAGTTGCAAGTGATCCTGCAGGTTGCCGCCCACGCCGGGCAGTTCGTGCAGCACGTTGATACCGAGGGGTTTGAGCACGTTGGACGGGCCGATCCCCGAGCGTTGCAGGATGCCTGGGGAACCCACGGAACCGGCGCACAGGATGATTTCCTTGCGCGCTTTCCAACTCAGGGACTGACCGAGCCTGCGCCCGACCACTTCGCACGCTCGCCCGTTTTCCAGCAGCACACGGTCGACTTCCACTTCGGTGAGCACGGTGAGGTTGGTGCGCTGGCGGACCGGTTTGAGAAACGCCTTGGCCGCGTTCCAGCGCACGCCGGCCTTCTGATTGACCTGAAAGTAGCCGCAGCCTTCGTTATCGCCCTGATTGAAATCGCTGACCTTGGCGATGCCGCTTTGCGCCGCCGCTTCGCGGAAGGCATCCAGGATCGGCCACGACAGCCGTTGCTGCTCGACGCGCCACTCGCCGCTGTCATTGTGGAATTCCGAGCCGCCGGCAAAGTGGTTCTCGCTGTGCTTGAACAGCGGCAACACGTCGTTCCACGCCCAGCCGGCGTTGCCTTCGGCGGCCCAGCCATCGTAGTCACGGGCCTGGCCGCGCATGTAGATCATGCCGTTGATGGAGGAGCAGCCGCCCAGCACTTTACCCCGTGGGTAACTCAACGCGCGGCCTTGCAGACCAGGCTGGGCTTCGGTTTTGAAGCACCAGTCGGTGCGCGGGTTGCCGATGCAGAACAGGTAACCGACGGGGATGTGGATCCAGGGGTAGTTGTCGCGGCCGCCGGCTTCTAGCAGCAGCACGCGGTGGGCGGGGTTGGCGGACAGTCGATTGGCCAGCAGGCAACCTGCGGGGCCGGCGCCTACTACTACGTAATCGTATTCAGCAGCTGCATTGGGCATCTGAGGTCTCGCTTGTTTTTCTTATTGGCCCCATCCTAGTTGTTAGTTTTCGTCTTAAAAATGTTAGTTTTTACCCAGCTGCTGTGCGTTTTTGAACAGTGCTTCAGCGGCCCACGCATTGGAGGCGGCATGTTCGATTGGAATGACTTGCGGTTTTTTCTTGAGTTGCAGCGCAGTGGTCGCTTGCTCACCGCCGCGCAGCGCCTGAAAACCACCCACGCCACGGTGGCGCGGCATATCGAGGCCATCGAAAAGAGCCTGGGCACCGCGCTATTCGTGCAGCATGCCCACGGTTACGAGCTGACCCCCTCTGGCGAGGCCCTGCTCAAACATGCCGAAGCCATGGAAAACGTGGCGCTGCTGGCCGAAGACGAACTCACCCACACCGCCGCGCCGCTGGGCAAGATCCGCCTCGGTGTGGCCGAAGGTCTGGGGGTGATGTTTCTGGCCGGACGCATGGGCGGCCTGTTCGAACGTTATCCGGGGCTGGAAGTGGAACTGGTGGCCGTGCCGCGCTTCGTCAGCATCCTTAACCGCGAAGCGGAAATCAGCATCCACCTCGAACGCCCCAGCGTCGACCAACTCGTCACCCGCAAACTCACGGACTACCGCCTCTCCCTTTACGCCAGCCGCGCCTACCTGGATCGCAACCCGCCGATTGAAAAACGTGAAGATCTCGCGGCCCATGCCTGGATTGATTATGTCGACGACCTGCTGTTCAGCCAGGAGCTGAAATTCCTCAGCAGTTTCTGTCGCAACCCTAAAGTTGTGTTCCACAGCACCAGCGTCATTGCTCAACACCAGGCGGCGCGCTCGGGGTTGGGGATTGCGGTATTACCCTGCTTCATGGCCGCCAGCGACCCGGACCTAGTGGCATTGCTGCCGGGGGAGGGCATCCAGCGCAGCTACTGGATCAGCTCGCGTCGGGAGTTGCATAAGTCCGTGCGGCTGCGGGTGTTGTGGGATTACGTGGTTGAGTTGTGCGCGCGGGAGCAGCCGCTGTTGCTTGGCGAGTCCGGCTGATGCCTTCACCCAGCAGTGTCTAGAGAGAGGGCCGCTCCGCACCCCAGCGCGGGCGGTGCGACGATTCGACAAGCCCGCTCACCAAAAAAGCTCACTGACCACAGCAGGGTTAAAGAAACCAGCGGTACTCACGCACACTTATCTCTTGTTGAAAGGCCAGATGATCCTGGCGTTTGTTTTCGCAATACACGTCGACAAATTCCGCACCCAGCTTCTCGCGCACGCTGGGGTGCTGCTGCATGGTGCGTACGGCGTCGAGCATGTCCAGGGGGAAGTCGGTGCCGCTGGTGCGGTCCTCGTTCAAGGGCGCGATGGGCTCGCGCTGGGTGTCGAGGCCATGTTCCAGGCCGGCGAGGATCGCCGCGAGCACCAGGTATGGGTTGGCATCGGCGCTGGCCAGGCGGTGTTCGATGCGCAGGTTGCGCGGGTCTGATTCGGGAATGCGCACGCACGCATCGCGGTCTTCGAAGCCCCAGCAGGCGCGGGTGGCGGCGTTGACAGTGCCGCCCAGGCGGCGGAAGGCATTGTGGTTGGGCGAGAAGATCGGCATGCAATGGGGCAGCAACTCCAGGCACCCAGCCACGGCATGGCGTAACGGTTGCTGCTGATGCGCCGCCAGCAAATTGTTGCCCGCGCCGTCATACAGGCTGACATGCACATGCATGCCGCTGCCAGGATGTTCCAGGTATGGCTTGGCCATGAAGCTGGCGCGATAGCCATGCTTGAGCGCCACGCCACGGGTGCTGCGGCAGAACAGCGCGGCCCAGTCGGCGGCGCGCAGGCCGTCGTCGAGGTGGCCGAAATTGATCTCGAACTGGCCGGGGCCGAGTTCAGCGGTAATCACCGTGATGTCGATGCCCTGGTCCTTGGCGGTCTGGGCCATATCGTCCAGGACTTCCGAGAAGCGCGACAGCCGTTCGATATGCAGGGTGGGCTGGTCGTCGGCGTCGTCGCTCAGTGGGTCGCGGGCAAATTGCGGCAGGCCGTGGTCGAGGGTTTTGTCGAACAGATAGAACTCCAATTCGAACGCCACCACCGGGTGGATGCCTTTGTGGTGCAGGCGCTGCAGCACCTTGGCCAGCACTTCGCGGGGTTCGAATTCAATGGGGGCTTCGGTGCCATCGGAGGTGATCAGCATCTGGCCCAGAGGCTGCGATTCCCAACTCACCGGCTTGAGCGTGCCGGGTACCAGGCGTCGGTTAGCGTCCGGGTCGCCGTCGTGGAAGCAGTAGTCGCCGATCTTGAACAACCCGCCCTGGGTCCCCAGCAACACGGCATTCTGCGGCAGTTTCAAGGGGCTGCCGGCGGCGACTTTTTCGAGCATCTCGATCGGGTAGCGCTTGCCGTAGAAATGCCCGGGAATGTCCAGGGCGATCAGGTCGACATAACGCACGTCCGGGTGGTGCTGGCGAAAGGTCCGTACTTCGGCCAGCAGCGTGGAAGATTGGCTTTTCACGGGTGATGCTCCTAGTTGTAAACCCAGAGTACGCGGGCGGGCAGGTCGGTCAGGTTGGCGTAGCGGCAACGGGCAAAGCTGGGCAGGTGAAAGCTGTCGCCGGGGCCGAGGGTCACCACGTCGTTTTCACCGTCCACCCACAGCGTCAATTCGCCTTCCAGCACAAAACCGGCCTGTTCGGCGCGGTCGCTCATGCTCTGCTCACCGCTGTTGGCGCCCGGGGCAAGCAGGCTATCGAGCATCGAGAACGCGCCGTTCATGCTGGGGGAGACCAGGATGTCGGTGATGCCATTGGCGTAGTACACCGTGCGCCGCTCGTTGGGCCGGGTTACCCAATCAATCGCCTTGGGCTTGGGCTGGCTGTAGAAGTAGGTGGTAGGCACATCGAGGGCGTGGCTGATGGCGGTCAAGTCCGCCACCGTCGGGCGCGACAAACCACGCTCGACCTGGGAGAGGAAGCCTACCGAGCGCTCGATCTTCTGTGCCAACTGGGCCAGGGTGAGCTTCTTGTGCTTGCGCAGGTCATGGATCAGGGCGGCGAGGGTGGCAAGTTCGTCTTGTGGGGTCATGAAATTTATTTCTTAAAATTTCATGAAAAATTACACGATTAATTTCATGTGGGCAATGGGCAGGTCGGGCAGGTGTGCTTTTCCTTTGCTAATGCCCGCTGAATGATTCCGCCCCGCTGCGGTCGGAACCTGGGTACGCATCATTCATTGAAGGAGCACCTATGCAGTCCAAAACCTTAGCCGCTTGCGTGTTGGTAGCCGCCAGCCTGTCCACCGTCAGCTTCGTGGCCCAGGCTGGTGATACGCCCCAGGAAACCGTGCAGCCTTCTACGATCAACACCCGTGATTTGAAAGAGGGCGATCGTGCCCCGGATATCCTGATGCGCAAAGAATCCGCCGTCACCGACTGGAAAAAGCGCGGCCTCAAGCAGCCTGAAGAAGACAGCCAATGGGCACGCGTCGGTGATCGTTTTGTGCTGCTCAAGACCACCAACGGGACGATTCTGGAGATCACGCCGGTCAAAAAATAACTCGCCGGCAGCGCCTGCTTTTTTGCAGAAACCTGGGTTATGGTAGCCGACCGCAATGGTCGCGTTACCTTCCAGGAAAGAGAGCAGGATGCTTGCCACAATCAAACATTACCCCCGCACCGTAAACCTGTTGCTGTGTGCCACCTTGCTGCTGACCTTGGCCAAGGCAATCACCTTTCCCTACCTGGTCATCTACCTCACCAGCCATTTCTCCCTGGATATCAGCCAGGTCGGCCTGGTGATCGGCAGCTCGCTGATTGTGGGCTCGTTGCTCAGTGTGTACGGCGGCTTCCTGGTCGATCGCGTCAACAGTTATCGCTTGCTGCTGGGCCTGAGTGTGGTGTTCGTGTTGGGGTTTATCGGCACGGTGCTGGCGCAGGATATCTGGACGTTCTATACCTGCCTGATTTTGATCAACCTGGCCTACGCGGTGATCGACATTGCGGTGAAAGCCGGGTTTGCCAGCCTGCTGCCCGAAGAGGCACGCAGCGAAGTGTTTTCCATCAAATACACCCTGACCAATATCGGCTATGCCGTGGGGCCGTTTTTTGGCGCGATGGTGGCCAAGGTGGATATCAGCTTGCCGTTTATCCTGTCGGCCTTGTTGGGAGTGGGGTTCTTTCTGCTTTACGCACGTTGGGGTGACCGTGCCCTTACCACCGCCGAGGTTGCGCAGAAACCGGTGTCGTTCCTCGCGGTGGGCCGCGTGCTACTGCGCGACCGTCGACTGGTGTGCTTTACCCTCGGCGGTTTGCTCAGTGCCGTGGTATTCGGCCAGTTCACGGCCTACCTGTCGCAGTACCTGGTGACGACCACCAGCGCGGAATACACCTACACCGTCATCAGCGCGGTGCTCACCACTAACGCCGTGCTGGTGATCGCCTTGCAATACCTGATTGGCCGGCGCATTTCCCACCGTTACCTCAGCCAGTGGCTGATCGCGGGCTTGAGCATGTTTATGCTGGGGTTGATCGGGTTCGGGTTGTCCACCAGCGTGTTGGGGTGGGTGCTGGCGATGGCGGTGTTCACGGTGGGGGAGATTATCGTGTTTCCGGCCGAGTACATGTTTATCGACCGAATCGCCCCGGACCACCTGCGGGGCATGTATTACGGGGCGCAGAATCTGTCCAACCTCGGCGCCGCGCTGGGGCCGGTGCTATGCGGGTTGGTACTGGCCAGCCTGCCGGCCCATTACATGTTCTACATGCTGGGCGCGTTTATCGTCGGGGGTGGGGTGTTTTACTTTATCGGTGCGTCGATAAAGGCAAGTCATCCAGCGTGAGCTTGCCCACGTTATTGCTTTGCAGCTCGTAGCGCAGTTCTTCGACCATTTTTGCCACTTCTTGCGGGGTATGCAGCCGGTTGGTGCTGATCCCTGTGACCACCAGATCCACCCGGCCGGTTTCAGCGTCGTAGACCTTCAGGGTCAAGGACGCATCCCGGCACAGGGTGAATTCGCAGGTCAGTGGCGATAGGCCTTCTTCGATGCAGTTTCGCAGTTGAGCGAGGGTGAACATGCGGTTTCCTTCAAAGCATGAAAAAGCGACGGCACAAGGTCAAAGCTCCCTGTACCCACGGGCTGAAGGTTAGGGATTGCAGATCCAGGCCATAAGGCGAATTCGCACTAGTGGCACTGGTGCATTTGCACTGTCAGCGTCTATTTTTCACCCTCAAGTCCCCTGCAAACAGCCCGCGTTCCCGCGCCCACACGATCGCCGCGCTGCGGCTGTGTACCCCCAGCTTGGAGTAAACCGTGGCCACATGGTTACGCACAGTGTTGGGAGCCAGTTTCAGTCGTGAGGCGATCTCTTTGTCCGCCAGACCTTCGCAGATCAACCCCAGCACATCGCGCTCGCGGGCGGTGAGGTCGGTGAAGCTCACATTCGGCAAGTTGGGGCTGTTAACGCTTTTAGCGTTGGCCAGTTTTTCGATCAGCGTCTGGCTGAACCATGAAGCGTCTTGCATGACCTCTTCGATGGCCGCTACCAGCTCCAGCTCTGAGCGCTTGCGCTCGGTGATATTCATCATGACCAACAGATAGCAGGGCATGTCCTGGATCACTACCGTGTCGGCCGAGACCACACAGTCGATCACTTCGTTACCTTTCTTGCGCACCTTGAGGTCTTGGCCGTCGAGATTGCCGGCCTTCTCGAGAGTGGCGAACAACTGCTCGCTCGCCGCGTTGCCGTCGATAAACCCGATTTCTTCGATGGATTTGCCGATCAGCTCTTCGCTGATGTAACCGGTAATGCTTATGAACGCTTCGTTGACGTCCACCACATGGCGATTGTCGGCGTTGCACACCAGGGTGGGCACGGGTGTCAGGCGGAACGACTTGGCGAAGCGTTCCTCACTCTGGCGCAGGGCGATTTCCGCTTTGCGCCGCGGTTCCAGATCCATGAAAGAAAACAGCATGCAATCTTCTTCGTTCATGTCCAGCGGTTGACCGGCAACGATCACCAGTTTGCTGCCACCTTTGGGTAGTTTCAGTTCCGCTTCCATCTGCGGGATAGTGTTGCCTTCGCTCAGGCGCTGGATGGCCAGGTCCTTGCGTTCGGCCTGTTCCAGCACGTCCAGCTCGTACACCGAGCGGCCGATCACCTGATCGCGGCTGTAGCCGGTCATCTCCAGGAAACCCTGGTTGACCTTGATGTAGCGCAGGTCGCTCAAGCGGCAGATCACCGCCGGCGCGGGGTTGGCGTTGAAGGTTTTTTCGAAGCGCTGCTCGGCGCTGGCCCATTGGGTGGCGTTGCTGAGGATCAGCACCAGCAATTCAGGCTCACCTCGTGAATCGGTGATCACCAGGCTGCGCAGGCGGTGCACCCAGGTTTTGTCCGGAGTGGCCGTGGGCGTGACCTCCACGATCACATCACTGAATTCGTCACCGGCCGCCGCGCGAGCCAGCGGGTAGCTGTCGTCCTGCAACGGATGGTTATTGCGATAGCGCAGCGAAAAACGCTCGGCGTACTGCTGCCCATTGGCGCCCAACCCCATCACGTCGCCGACGCCATGCATGGTCAGCGCCGCTTCGTTGGCCCACAGGATGGTCTGGTCGACTTCGGCCAGAATCACACCGTCGGACAAACCGGAGATGATTTGCTGCAATTGGCGGCGGTTGGTTTCTTTGGCAAGGACGTCCTGGCTCATGCTGTCTCCCGAAAAAAGCACATGAAAATTCCGACAGCCTTGGCTCGTGATAGTGCAAACAAAATGCAGGAGTGGTAGGTAAGAATGCACTCGAACGGGTGGTGCATTTGGCCTATGAGGGTTCAAGAGATGGGGTTAGGGGCGGGCCCTAACCACACACCTCAGTTTGCCAGCCAGCCGACAATCGGCACGATCATCAACGTGCTCAACGCCATTGAGATCACGTTGCCGATATAGGGGTGGAAATGCGCGGGTAGCCTCGACGCAATCGCAAAGGCCAACGGTGGTGCGACCAGAGCACCGAGCAATGCGCTGGCGCCCATCACGGTCAAACTCCCGCCATGGGTCAACACCGCCGCCGGAACGACCGACACCAACGGAACATAGGTGGGGTACCAGCCGTGCCGTATCCATTGCCGACGCCATATCACCACGCCCGCTGCCGATGTCATTGCCTGTGCGCCGATCATGGACAGGAGCAGGCCAGAGCCATATGCCGGGCTCATGGGGTTGAGCGCATAAGCGAGCAGAACCCCCGCCAGCAGACCGAGACTGGCCAGCTCATTGCCGAAAAACGGCGCTTCGGAAAAATCAGCCAGCACTCGGCGCAGGCTCCAAACAACACCATAGTCAGCCGGTGCAACCGGAGCGGGCTTCTCGGGAGCGATGTAGTCCGAACGCACCAGCGAGGGCACTTTATGACACAACGTAAAGGCGATCACGCTTCCAACGGCCATGCCCAATACGTTGCCGACCACGGCGGGCAAGCCCAGCGGTACGCACACCAGATTGACGATCAGCAAGCACATGGGCGTGACCAGCAATGCACCCAGTACCGCGCCGTTGAGGGTGACCTTCCAGCCGCCGCCAAACATCAGCACCATCGCCGCCGGCAACGAAACGAACGCCGCGAAGGTAGGCTGCCAGGTTTCGGCCGTGACACTCCAGCCCCACAGCAGATTGCTCAGCAGCAAGCCGATCAACGAACTGGTCACCAACCAGGGCCATAAGCCGGTGCCATAACAGATGGAAAAGCCTTGCCAGGCTTTGCCCTGCCGACTCGCCCACCAGGCCAGATAAGCACCACTCAACAGACCCAGGGATGCCAGCTCATGCTTGTAGAAGGCGACCTCGCTGATGTCGCCTGTTACCCAACGCAACCAGGCCGCCGGATCCGGCAAGGCCGTGACCATGTCGCGATAACCCGGCCATGAGCCTTGGTGAGTGGAGACCACATAGAGCATCACTAAGATCGCGATGGCTCCCAGGGCCAGGACGGTTAAATCCAAGCGTGAGCGCGAGGGTATTTTCTTGGTCAGTAAAGGCTCCATAAATCGCCCTCCGCTCAACGAGGCAGGGCGGGGTGGTGGGAGTAGCCGAGCATCTGATCGTACAAATCATGGCGGCGGTCTCTGTGCAGGTCATTGAGGCTGTTCCAGATCGGCGCGCTGCGAGCACTGGTGACGTCGATGTCGGCAAACAGGATTTCCTGGCGATTGGCCGAGGCCACTTCACCGATCGGCCAGCCATTGGTGCCGGCGATCAACGAGCATCCGAGGTAGCGCGCATCCCGCTCTTGGCCGATGCGGCTGGCGGCTGCGATAAACACGTTATTCACATGGGCGGCGGTCATCGTCAGATACGACGCCATGCACTTCCCGGCTTCATCGAACAGCGGCGGTGGCGTCCACACCCAGTTGTTCACGCTGCAGATAATATCGGCGCCTTGCTGGCTGAGAATGCGCGGCACCTCCGGGAACCAGATGTCCCAGCAGATCAACAGGCCGATGCGGCCTATTGGTGTTTCAAACACCGGGAATCCAGTATTGCCCGGTGTGAACCAGAGCTTTTCCAGGTTCCATAGATGGGCTTTGCGGTACTTACCGATAAAACCTTCGGGGCCCAGCAACACCGCAGTGTTGAACAGCTGCCCATGCTCAATCTCGTTTAGACCGGCCACCAGGTACACCTGATGCTTGCAGGCAAAATCCGTCCATTCCCTTACGCTCTGGCCATTCGGCACGGCCTCTGCGTGATCGAAGGCATCCTGGCGACTGCTGAAGAAATATCCGCAATTGGCCAGTTCCGGCAGCACGATCAGATTCGCGCCACCGTTGGCCGCTTCGGCAGCGAGGGAAAGGCTTTGACGCAGGTTATCGCTTCGATTGGCGACTCCAACCTGTGGATCGAACTGAATGACGGCAACGCGGGCGGGGCTTGTGGGTGTGCTCATGAGGTTGGCCTCTTATTGTTATGCAACCGGATTTGGTTGGGTGTTTATAAGAGGCGGGTTAATGTTTAAATGAAAGTCAGATGATTCCTTTTGTGTTGTAGTCGGTTTCCTTTAGAGGATTGCATGCTCTGTTTTGTACTCGGGGTAGTCTCGCATGCTAAATCCACCGTTGAAGCTCGCCTTGGTTGTGTTGCAGATGTTAATTACTGTGTCGACGGCGCCCCTGAAACAAGGCTCCGTCCAACCTGAATCAACAGAAAAGGATTCGCCGCATAGATAAAGTCCAGAGATGGGTGAGAAGTCTCTGTTGTATTTCATTAAGCCTACGGCCTCGTGATAAGTTCCCGGTCGATAAAGCTTTGCACAGCCTAAAGAATTTTTATCTTGCATCCATCGCTGAACAATTGCCTGGTCGCGCCCTATATAAGGGGATATACGCTGTTTAATATTATTTGAGTTTAGAAGGATTCTATCTAGTTCTGCTATGCATTTGTCGACAAGTTCTTTGTCGGTGAACGATGAAAGCTTCATTGCGTCATCCTCCCATGTATAGCTCAAGAGGATGCAGTCATAAGTGTCATTGTTGTTGTAGCGGTAAGTGTAAACGTCATGAATGAAACTGTCGGTGACAATGGCTTGGGGTATTTTTTTGTTGAGGCTTAGGAATGTTTTTTTCAATGGTGCATATACTTTGCAGCTGCTTTCCCAATGAGCTGTCTTGTAGGCGGTTATAGTTTCGAAAGGCAGCATTTTTTGATCAAATCCCTCGAGCTGAATTTGCGTTTCTATCAGCCATGACGGAAGCGTCATGACGACTGAGTCAGCATCAATAAACTCTTGCTTGGTCATGAGAGGGGATGTGACGTTCCAATCGTAATAAACCCTGATTTTTGCGTTGCCTAGTTTTTTAAGTTTTGTGACGGCGCAGTTTGTCAATAATCCAGCAGGGCTTTTAATTAGATGTTCGTAAGGTGAGTCTGCGGTTTCGCGCGATTTTATAAAGAGTAGGGATTCTGCCAGCGAGGCGAGGCCAATATAGTTTGGTTTACTAAATTTTAGCCCTCTTGAATCACTGATTGTCCTTGCTTCAAGATAGGGAGATGGTATCGGTTTACCATCGCTATCCACGCGTCCGTGGATTAGCTGTAGATGACTGCTGAAGCCAAACATCGCTGTGCGTATCGGGTAAAGTGAACATACATCGTAGAATGCCCCCCAACTGCCGTCACCAATACCGATGGAATAAAAAATAGCAGATTCCTGCGCGGTCATACCCATCCCGCCGAAATTCCCAGGATCAATCTGCGACCATTGATCTATGGCAGGCATCTTCACGAGATCACGAAATGAAGTTGCTTCGTATTTTTTAACGATCGCAGCCCACATTGTCTCCCAGTACTCGGAGCCGTAATGCTCGCAAATATGCATTGTCATCCGCTCGGCAAAGGTTTTCCACTTGGTAAATACGAGGCGTAAGAGTTCTCCAGGCGGAGCCGTTTTTCCATCTGTATTTTTCCAAATAAGCATGTTCGGTTCACTATCCCCATCCAAGCATCCCTCACGCAGATAGATTCCGGTTGAATGGACTGTAGGGCTTCCGGGGTTTGGGAAATCGGAGTGGACCAGTTCAAACTCGCTGGCGTAATAAGCCATGAGGGACCGGCCATCTTTGGGAGGCTCATTTGTTTTGTTGAAAAAAGGCATTCTCATTGCACCTAACTCAAAAGGAGGGCGACCGACAGTGGCCGTGTTGTTGCTGCCTAGGGCTGTAAAGTGTCGCCCGCCCACGCGGCTCGACTTTTCAATCAATGTAATGTTTTCGAAACCGCATCTATGCAATTCGCGAACAGTCGTTAAGCCTGTAATACCTGCACCTATTACGCAGATTTTGTGGCCTACGTCGGTCGCTTTAGCGATGCCATCGTCTTGCTCCACCAACCTTCGATAGTCGAAACACAAGTCGGGTGGATTGGGGAATGAGGCTCTCCACTTTTCGTTAGCGTTTCGCTTTTTGTGACGACGCTCCCGGGCGATATCTGCGGGGTAATTGAAACTGGAGCCGATGGTCATTTCTAATCTTCCTGTTCAGAGGTATTGGTTACTCTTCAGGTTGAACATCAACACCGAATGTGAAAATCAGCAGCGTGTGATTTGAGGTAAAGGTAAGTCACCGTCGCGTGTAGGTGGAGGGCGTCTGACGGTTGTCTCCAAGCTTGCCAAGCCCGCCCGATTCTGGGAAAACGCTGAGTTTTCAACTTTCAACGAGTCGCCATGAACCCCAACGAACTCCAGATCACCGACATCCGCCCAGGCACCGGCAAAGCCGTGGTCAAAGGCGCGCTGATCACCACTCAATACACCGGTACGCTGGCGGACGGCACCGTGTTCGATTCCTCTTGGGAGCGCGGCAAGCCCTTCCAGTGCGTGATCGGCACAGGGCGCGTGATCAAGGGCTGGGACCAGGGCCTGATGGGCATGCAGGTGGGCGGGGTGCGTCGCTTGTTCGTGCCGGCGCATCTGGCGTATGGCGAGCGTTCGGTGGGCGCGCATATCAAGCCCAACAGCGATTTGCATTTTGAGATCGAGTTGCTGGAAGTGCTGACGCGGGATGATTAATCCCTGGGCAAATGATCAGGAGGAGGGAGCGCGACATGGAGGTTTTGCCTGAATGCGGCGTTGAAGGCATTCGCGTGAGTGAATTGCACGCTGCCGACGAGGCGCAGTTGCAGTGTTTTTTTGCGCAAGCACCGGATTATTTCATCGCGGTCAATGGCGAGCCGGCCCGCCCGACCGAGGCGCGCGAAGAACTACAGAGCCCATTGCCGCCAGGCTGGCAGTGTCGACGGATGTATTGGCTGGGTTACCGCGATGCGGAGGGGCAGTTGGTCGCGGTCGTGAACATGGCTGCCGATGTGCTTGCTGCCGGCGTGTGGCATATCGGTTTGCTTCTGGTGCACACACGCTTGCACGGCACCGGGTTTGCCCAGCGCCTGCATTCAGGCTTGCAGGCATGGGCGGTAAAAAACGGTGCCCGATGGTTGCGGCTGACCGTAGTGATCGGCAATCGCAAGGCCGAGCGTTTCTGGTCCCGGCTCGGCTATTTGCCGGTGCGCACGCGCGCAGGGATCGTCATGGGACGCCAGGAAAATAGCGTGTCGATTCGGGTCATGGCGTTGTGTGGTGCAGGGATGGATGAGTATTTGAGCCAGGTGCCGCGAGACCGAGCGGATGCCCCTTGACCCAGACTCTCCGTCGCCCAAGACGCCCTTCCTGAACCCATCCTGAAGAACTTTCTTATTCATCATGCAGAAACTTTCCTACGGTTTACTCTCCGGAAATCGGGGCGTAAGCTTCGCGCGTTTTCATCAATTGCGGAGACCCTCAGTGGGTACTTGTTCGAGTGACAGTAGTCGGCCGGTTCTGGTAACCGGCACATACTTGGCAAGATAACGCGCATGCTTTCGATGCCGTTGTCTCGCCACTAACGCGAGAAGCGGCATCCCGGCCGCAGCCTGTCCTGGCTGTGCCTCGATCCTCTCTCATCGACGCTGACCAGCTCCCGGGTTCTCTCGGGCTGCTACGGACGCGCCTGCCTTTTATCCGGCGGGCGAGCCCGGTGCGACTGTGCCTGTTCGGCGCGGTGCGCACGGGCCGTACCTGCACGACGGTTTCCTCGCGCAGGAGTAATACTCATGAACCTCGCTCTGCTTAAAGAGTTCTTCGCCGGCTTCCTGCGGACCCGGCACATTGCCCGGCACTTCCGTCGCCTGGCCATGCTTGAGACCGTCAACGACGCCAGCGTCAGCCGCGAAGTGCCGCCGACCCTGGCACAAACCCTGGTCGGCGCGGCTAACAGCAGCGCTGTGCAATTGCTCGGTACGCTGGGCAGCCACACCGACGGCCTGACCGCCGCTGAGGCCGACGCTCTGCGCGTGCAGTACGGCCTCAACGAGGTCGAGCACGAGCAGCCGCTGCCGTGGTGGGTGCACCTGTGGCACTGCTATAAAAATCCGTTCAACCTGCTGCTGACCCTGTTGGCGGTGATCTCCTGGCTGACCGAGGACATGAAGGCCGCCACGGTGATCTTCTCCATGGTGGTGCTCTCGACCTTGCTGCGCTTTTGGCAGGAGGCCAAGTCCAACAAGGCCGCCGATGCGTTGAAGGCCATGGTCAGCAACACTGCCACGGTGCTGCGCCGGGATGACGGCAAGCGCATCGAACTGCCGATCAAGCAGCTGGTGCCGGGCGATCTGATCGTGCTGTCGGCCGGGGATATGATCCCCGCTGATTGCCGCGTGCTCAGTGCCAAAGACCTGTTTGTCAGCCAGGCGGCGATGACCGGCGAATCGATGCCGGTGGAAAAATTCGCCCAGCAGCAGGACGCCCAGACTCGTAACCCGCTGGACCTGGAAAACATACTGTTCATGGGCACCAACGTGGTTTCCGGTGCGGCCACGGCGGTGATCCTCACCACCGGCAACAGCAC
Organism: Pseudomonas sp. efr-133-TYG-23; assembly: GCF_030209215.1. Lineage (NCBI taxonomy): Bacteria > Pseudomonadati > Pseudomonadota > Gammaproteobacteria > Pseudomonadales > Pseudomonadaceae > Pseudomonas > Pseudomonas sp. efr-133-TYG-23. Next base: position 27,987 of record NZ_JARVSL010000014.1, read on the forward strand.
CTATTTCGGCGCGCTGGCCCAGCGGGTCACCGCTACTGACCGTGCAACCACCTCGTTTCAGCATGGGGTGAACAAGGTCAGTTGGTTGCTGATCCGCTTTATGTTCGTGATGGCGCCGCTGGTGCTGTTCATTAACGGCTTCACCAAAGGCGACTGGACCGAAGCGCTGCTGTTCGCACTGTCGATTGCCGTGGGCCTGACCCCGGAAATGCTACCGATGATCGTCACCTCGACCCTGGCCAAGGGCGCGGTATTTCTGTCGCGCAAAAAAGTCATCGTCAAGCGCTTGGACGCGATCCAGAACTTTGGCGCGATGGACGTGCTGTGCACCGACAAGACCGGCACCCTGACCCAGGACAAGATTTTTCTGGCACGCCATGTCGACGTGTGGGGCGAAGAGTCCGACGACGTCTTGGAAATGGCCTACCTCAACAGTTACTACCAGACCGGCCTGAAAAACTTGTTGGACGTGGCGGTGCTTGACCATGTGGAAGTGCACCGTGAGCTGAAAGTGGGTACGGCGTTTCAGAAAGTCGATGAGATTCCGTTCGACTTCAACCGCCGGCGCATGTCGGTGGTGGTGGCTGAACAAGGCCTGCCGCACCTGCTGATCTGCAAGGGCGCCGTGGAAGAGATTCTGTCGGTGTGCAACAGCGTGCGCCATGGCGACACCAATGAAGCGCTTACCGAAGAACTGCTGGCGCGCATCCGGCAGGTGACTGCTGCATTTAATGAAGAAGGGCTGCGCGTGGTAGCGGTGGCCGCGAGGCCAATGACAGCGGGGCGTGACACCTACAGCCTGGCCGATGAAAACGACCTCACGCTGATCGGTTATGTGGCGTTTCTCGATCCGCCCAAGGAAAGCACTGCACCGGCACTCAAAGCGCTCAAGGCCCACGGAGTGGCAGTCAAGGTGCTGACTGGCGATAACGAACTGGTCACCGCCAAGATCTGCCGTGAAGTCGGCCTGGAGCAACAGGGCCTACTGATGGGGAACGACATCGAAGCGATGACCGACGCTGAGCTGGCCACGGCGGTGGAAACCACCAACGTGTTCGCCAAGCTCACGCCGGCTCACAAGGAACGCATCGTGCGCCTGCTCAAGGCCAACGGGCATGTGGTGGGCTTTATGGGCGATGGCATCAACGATGCGCCGGCGCTGCGTACGGCGGATATCGGTATTTCGGTGGACAGTGCGGTGGACATCGCCAAGGAAGCCGCGGACATCATCCTGCTGGAAAAGAGCCTGATGATCCTGGAGGAGGGCGTGCTGGAAGGCCGGCGCACCTTCGCCAACATGCTCAAGTACATCAAGATGACCGCCAGCTCCAATTTCGGCAACGTGTTCTCCGTGCTGGTCGCCAGCGCGTTCATTCCGTTCCTGCCGATGCTGCCGATGCACCTGCTGGTGCAGAACCTGCTGTATGACATCTCGCAGATCGCAATTCCGTTCGACAACGTCGATGCGGACATGCTGGCCAAACCGCAGCGCTGGCAGCCGGGGGACGTGGGGCGCTTTATGTTGTTCTTCGGGCCGATCAGTTCGATCTTCGACATCACCACCTTCGCCCTCATGTGGTACGTGTTCGATGCCAATACGCCGGATCACCAAACCCTGTTCCAGTCCGGTTGGTTCGTGGTGGGCCTGCTGACCCAGACGCTGATCGTGCACATGATCCGCACCCCGAAAATCCCGTTCTTGCAAAGCCGTGCGGCGCTGCCGTTGATGGTGATGACCGGCGTGATCATGGCGGTGGGCATCTTTCTGCCAATGGGCCCGCTGGCGCATTACTTCAAATTACAGGCGCTGCCATCGCTGTACTTTGTGTTTTTGCCGGTGATTCTGCTGGCGTACATGGGGCTGACCCAGGCGGTGAAGGGCTACTACATCCGTAAGTTTGGCTGGCAGTGAAACGGGGTGATTTACCATGCAGGCAATCAACAACATCAACCTCGATTCCCTGATCGATACCCTGGTCAGCCTCACCGCGGCGTTTATTCTCGGTGGGCTGATCGGCTTCGAACGTCAGTATCGCCAGCGCACGGCGGGGCTGCGCACCAATGTGCTGGTGGCGGTGGGCGCGGCCATTTTTGTCGACATGGCCAACCGCCTCGGCGGCGCGGACGGCGCGGTGCGCGTGGTGGCGTATGTGGTGTCGGGCATCGGCTTTCTGGGGGCCGGGGTGATCATGCGCGAAGAAGGTAATGTGCGCGGGCTTAACACCGCCGCCACGCTGTGGGCGTCGGCGGCGGTGGGGGCCTGCGCCGGCGCGGACCTGATTCTCGAAGCGCTGCTGGGCACCTTGTTTGTGCTGGCGGCCAACACCTTGCTGCGGCCGATCGTGAATAACATCAACCGTCAGCCGCTGGATGTGGTGTCGGCGGAGGTCACCAACATCCTGTACGTCATCGCGCGGCGTACCCAACAAAAAGCCGTGTTGGCATTGCTCGAAGCGGAACTGGCGCGCTGCAACTACCCGGCCAGCGACGTGGACGTGCGCCCGTTCGGTCCTGAGGAAGTGGAGATTGAGGCCACACTGGCCGTGACCTCGGTGGACGGTGACGAGTTGGATGCTCTGGTGGCGCGCATCTCTATGTCGACCCTGGTGGTGCAGGCGTTCTGGAGCCCCAGTACCACCGAATAACCCCCTGAGGCAGACGCCTACGCTGACGAGCTTGGCTATGCTGTGGTGAGGAAAATTCCTACAAGTATTCGGGACTAGCCCTTCATTTGAACACGCGCACCGTTGCTATGGTTGCGCGCTTGCGCCCGCTTCAGATCAAGGCGCAACGCTACGTTTTTACTGTGTGTTCAAAAAGGAAGGGCCCGTACTGCCTGTAGGCGTTGCGCTGAGTTTCAGAACCGTTTGTCGGAACTGTTACTTTTCACAGGTAGATGAGGCTCGCTTGATATGTAAGCGTATTGATCCTCCCAGGGGAGTCTTATGAGCAACAAAGCTTTAATTGTGGATGATCATCCTTTTATACGTGCCACCGTCAAATACCTGTTGAAGCAAGAAGGCTTCGATAAGATTTTTGAAGCAGGCAATGGTGCCGATGCGATGCAGATTGCTCGAGAGGAACGCCCGGACCTGGTCATTCTCGACTTGGCGATGCCCAAGCTCGGCGGGCTGGAGGTTATCAGTCGTATCAAAGCCCTGGAACTTCCCTGCAAGATCCTGGTGCTCACGTCGTATCTGGCGGAGTTCTTTTCCACGCGCTGCATGCGCGCCGGTGCGATGGGGTTTGTCGCCAAAACCGGTGAGCTCGATGAACTGCAAAAGGCTATCAGGGCGATCCGCTCGGGCTACAGTTGCTTTCCCAGCCTGGCTACCAGTTCGGTGCGCCGTGACGATCTACAGTCCTCGGAGAAGGAATTGGTGGATTCGTTGTCGGACCGCGAACTGACTGTGTTGCAGAAACTGGCCCTGGGCCTGGGCAACAAGCAGATCGCCGCGGATATGCTGTTGAGTCACAAGACCATCAGCACCTACAAAACCCGGCTCAAGGAAAAACTACGCATGTCCTCGGTGGTGCACTTGTCCAAGTTCGCCCAACGCAATCACCTGATTTGAAATGATCACCTCTCGGCTGGCGAAACTCACGGCCATCCTGCTGATAGGGCTGTTGCCGCAGGCGGCGATGGCCCTGGACGATCCGCATCAACTGCGGTTGCTGGGGCACTCCACGCTGGAAAACGCCTCCGTGACGCTGGACGAGGCCGATTGGCGCTGGCTGCGGGAGCGGCGCACGCTGGTGATGGGGGTGTCCGGGCCGGATTACGCCCCGTTTGATTTAACCAACAACAAGAACGAACTCGAAGGCATCACCGCCGATTATGCGGCGTTGATCGCCGGGGTACTCCACGTGACGGTGGAGGTGCAGCGCTTCGATACTCGCGATGAGGTGATCGAAGCCCTCAAGACCGGTGTCGTGGATTTTGTGGGCTCGGCCAATGGCTATGAGGCGGCTGACCCGCAATTAGTGCTGTCCCGCTCTTATGCCAATGACCAACCGGCATTGGTCACACGCACCGGCGACAGTCACGCCCTCAGCGCGGACCTGGCGGGCAAGCGCGTGGCGATGCTTTACCACTATATGCAGCCCGATGCCGTCCAGGCCTTTTATCCCGATGCGCAGTTGCTGCTGTTTGGCTCGACGTTCGAAGCCATCGGCGCCGTGGCGTTCGGCCAGGCAGATGTGTACCTGGGCGACGCGATCAGTGCGCGTTACCTGATCAACAAGAACCACCTCAATAATGTGCGCTTGGCGGACTTCTCTGCGTTGGAGGTCAACCCGTTCGGCTTTGCCTTCGTCAAGGACAATACCCGTCTGCTGACGATTATTAACGCCGCGCTGGCCGCGGTGCCGGCTAACCAGCAGATGGAAATCCTGCGCCGCTGGAGCGCTGGCGGCAGCGGCTTCCTGGAAGCCGACCGGCTACGTTTGAGTGCGAGCGAACAGCGCTGGCTGGAGAAAAATCCCCGGGTGAAAGTAGCGGTGCTCGACAAGTTTGTGCCGCTGTCGTACTTCAATGAGAAGGCGCAGTTCGAAGGGTTGAGCGCCGAGGTGTTATCGCGCATCAGCCTGCGTACCGGTTTGAAATTCGACGTGGAGCGTGGCAGCTCGCTGCCTCGGCAAATTGATGAGGTGGGTAGCGGCCAAGCGGACATGCTGGCGGTCGTCACGCCAAGCGTGGAGCGCTCAGAGAAAATCCGTTTTACCCGGCCCTACCTGTCCAACCCCTATGTATTAGTGGTGGCCTCAGGCAATGAAAACCTGATCACCCTGGAAGACATGGTCGACAAGCGTCTGGCGTTGATCGGCGGCGGTGGTCTGGCGTCCTACATCGCCGTGCATTATCCGCGGATTGATTTTGTCGATGTGGAGAACCCTGAGCAGGCCATGGCGTTGGTGGCCAGTGGCGGTGTGGAGGCCGCCGCCGTTTCGCTGATCAGCGCGCGCTACATGATCGCGCGCCATTACCGTGACGGACTGCGCATCACCAGTACTATCGGCACCGAGCCGGCGCGCATCACTTTCGGGGTCAATCGTGGCCAATTGGAGCTGTACTCGATTCTCGACAAAGCCTTGCTGAGTATCACGCCCGAAGAAATGGACGAGCTGACCAACCACTGGCGCAACGAGATCATCCTGGAAGACAGCTATTGGATACGCCACCGCAATGTGATCATTCAAGGCTTTGGCCTGGCGGCACTGCTGCTGGTGGTGACGTTGGGCTGGGTCCTCTATTTGCGCAACCTGATCCACAAGCGCTCCCAGGCTGAGCGGGCGTTGAGCGATCAGATGCGGTTCATGAGCGTATTGATCGATGGCACGCCCCATCCGATTTATGTGCGTGACCGCCAGGGTCGGCTGATGGCCTGTAACAATGCTTACCTGGACGTGTTCGGCTTCAAGCTCGAAGACGTGATCGGCAAGACCGTGGTGGAAACCGACACCGGCAACCCGCCCCAGGCCCAGTCGTTCCATGCCGATTACCTGCAATTGATGGAGCGTGGCGAGCCACAGATTCATGACCGCGTGCTCAAGCTTCCCAGTGGCGAAGTGCTGACCATCTATCAATGGATGCTGCCGTACCGTGACGGTGACGAAAAGGTCGTGGGCATGATTGCCGGCTGGGTCGACGTCAGTGAGCGCCAGCGCTTGCTGGGCCAGTTGCAAGAAGCCAAGGAGGAAGCCGACGCCGCCAACCGGGCCAAGACCACGTTCCTGGCCACCATGAGCCATGAGATTCGCACCCCCATGAACGCCGTGATCGGCATGATCGAACTGGCGCTGAAGAACGCCGAGCAGGGCCGTGCCGATCGCGATGCTCTGGAAGTGGCGTCGGTGGCCTCGCGCGGCATGCTGGAGCTGATCGGCGATATTCTCGATATCGCGCGCATCGAGTCCGGCCATCTATCCCTGACCCTGGCTCCGGCCAACCCGCACGAACTGCTGACGTCAGTCGCGCGAGTGTTCGAGGGCCTGGCGCGAGACAAGGGGCTGGCGCTGCAGGTGGAGCTCGATCCGTTGATCGACTGTGCGGTGATGCTTGACCCGTTGCGCTTCAAGCAGGTGGTGTCCAACCTATTGGGCAATGCGATCAAGTTCACCGCCACCGGCCAGGTGCGCCTCGGCGCAATGGGCACAACCAGTCTGGACGGTCACTTGAACCTGCGGTTATGGGTCGAAGATACAGGCATCGGCATCAGCGCCGAAGACCAGCAGCGCTTGTTCAACCCGTTTATACAAGGCGGCAATCACGAACAGTCCGCGCGCAGCGGTTCAGGCCTGGGGCTGGTGATCAGTCGCAACTTGTGCGAGATGATGGGCGGCCAATTGCACCTCACCAGTGTGCTGGGCAAAGGCACACGGATAGACGTGGCGTTGGTGCTGGCGCTGACGACCGAGGCGCCGGTCTCTTTGCCTGTGCCGCACATTCCGCCGGCCCGGGCGCTCAACATCCTAGTGGTGGACGACTACCCGGCCAATCGCGTGTTGTTGGCGCGGCAACTGAGTTTCCTTGGGCATCATATCGTGACGGCCGACGACGGCGAGCAAGGGCTGGCGTTGTGGCAGAGCGGGCATTTCGATGGGGTGATCACCGATTGCAATATGCCCCTCAAGGATGGTTACGCGCTGACCCGCGACATCCGCGCCCAAGAGCGTCAACGTGGCCTGGTGCCGTGCCTGGTGTTGGGATTTACCGCCAATGCCCAGCCCGAAGAAACCGCGCGTTGCCGCCAGGCCGGTATGGACGGATGCCTGTTCAAACCGACCGGTCTGGAGGATTTGCGCTCGGCGCTGGCGCCCCTCACAGCGCATGCCGCCACCAATGCAGCTGAACCAGTGTTCGACTTGAGTGCGTTGATCTCGCTGACGGGCGGTGACAAGGCTGCCCTTGATGAGCTATTAGCGCCTTTGCTTGCCAGCCTTAAAGAGGATCGCGCCGTGCTGCCGGCGTTGTACGAGCAGCGCAATTTATCCAAACTGCATGACCTGGCCCATCGCGTCAAAGGTGGCGCGCGCATGGTCAAGGCCCAAGTGTTGATCGCGTGCGCCGAAACCCTGGAAACCGTTTGTGAGCGCCAGCAACTCGACGCCTTGGGCGCGGCGGTCGAGGCGATAGGGTTGGCTATCGACAGCTTGCACCATAGCCTGGCGCTTTACTGCAATCAGACATGACGGCAATAAAAGGTCATTCGGTTGATTTGGGAGAACTCCTACGTGAACGGGGAACATGCCTGATTTTGTCGTCGGAATATGTCTGGACAATGGGCAGGGCTCACCAACGAGCACTGCCTGCCCAGGGGGGTTGCCATGCCGAACAAAGCACTGACTATCCTGATTGCCGATGAACAGCACCTGCAACGGCTGTACATCGAAAAAATGCTCAATCAATTGGGGTACCACCGGATTGTCCCGGTGCAAACCTTCGAAGAGGTCCAGATACTCACGGCCATCCCGGCCGAGCCGTTTGATGTGCTGATCATCAATGCGGGGCTGCTGGTCGATACTTGCGAGCCGCAACCTCAGGCGCGTCATGTGCTGGTCTACGACCACCTCGACCTCTGCAAGCCGACCGGCGCTACGCCGGCGGTACTGGTGCGCTTGCCGGGTGTACCGGACAACGTCAATCTCGAACACTTTATGGATATCATCGACCCACCCGAGGTCGCTACCGGCCTGCGGGTGTTGCCTTGGCTACGCGAGCTATCCCGCCAGCCAGTGGCCGGAGTCTAGCCCCGCTGCGGGACGATGCCTGGGCCGCTCAGCAGCGGACATGACTGCACTACGCGGCGAGCACGTTCGGCTGAATCAGCAGCGCTCGCGCAAGCGTTGTGCCGCGCCGCGTAGCAACTGCTCGGTGCTATCCCAGCCCAGGCATCCATCGGTCACCGACACACCGTATTGCATCGACGCGCTCAAGGGCTGGCAGCCCTCGAACAAATGGCTTTCAAGCATCATGCCGATCAGCGAGGTGTCGCCCTGCAGGCGTTGCTCCAGCACGTCGTTGAACACCGCCGGTTGCCGCAATGGGTCCTTGCCACTGTTGGCATGGCTGCAATCGACCATGATCCGCGCCGCCACCTTGGACTTGGCCAGGTCGCCCTTGACCTGCGCCACGCTCTGCCCATCGTAGTTCGGGCCTCGGTGGCCGCCGCGCAGCACCAGGTGTGTATCAGGGTTGCCTGAGGTCTGGATGATCGCCGGATGCCCCTGGCTGTCGACGCCGAAGTGGCGATGTGGGTGGGCCGCCGAGCGCATGGCGTCACAGGCGATGGCGACGCCACCGTCGGTGCCATTCTTGAAGCCTACGGGCATGTCCAGGCCGCTGGCCATTTCGCGGTGGATCTGCGATTCGGTGGTGCGCGCGCCAATTGCCACCCAACTGAGCAGGTCGTCGAAGTACCCGGCGGCCATTGGCTGCAGCAGCTCGGTCGCGACCGGCAGGCCCAGACGCAGCATTTCGCGCATCAATTGGCGTGACAGGGTCAGGCCGGCGGCCATGTCATCGCTGCCGTCCAGGTGAGGATCATAGGCCAGACCTTTCCAGCCGATGGTGGTGCGCGGTTTTTCGACGTAGGCACGGATCACCAGCAGCATCTGGTCGCTGACTTCGAGGGCGAGTTTCTTTAACTTGCGCGCGTATTCCATGGCCGATTCGGGGTCGTGGATCGAGCACGGGCCGACAATCACCAGCAAACGCGAATCTTCGCCATTGAGGATGGCACGCACGGCTTGGCGATGGGCGTGGATCTGTTCGACAAGGAACGGACTGAGCGGCAACTGGTGCTTGAGCTCAAGGGCGCTGGGCAGACGCTGGGTCAGGGCCTGATTGGCACTGATCAGGGTGGAGACGGGCAGAGCGGCGACGGAGGAGTTCATATTCAAGGCTTCCTGGGCGAGCAGCGGGCGATTCCCGCGCTCAGCCCTACAGGGGTGTTCGACAATTGGCCATATCGGCGATGTGTGTTGGTTTGCCACCCATAGGTGACCGATCGGAGGCGGCAGGCTGTCCCGAGCGGAGCTGGCTAAATCGCCATGCGGTGCAAGTGTCGTAGCGGTAATAGGTGGCGTAGTTCATGTCGTGCTTCCTGTTAAGTGTTCGTGATCAAGCAAAAAGAATAAGTGTCAGAAAAAACAAAACCCCCGGTCGGGGAGCCGACCGGGGGTTAGATTTCTCTGGCAGGCGACCCCTTGAGTAGTGGCCGCCGATTTCAGGTATCAGGCGCGCCAGTGGCTAAACCAATACCCAAAATAAAAGCTGACAGGTGCGCTCGAACCGTTCACGCAGGCGACCGACACCGAACGCATGGCGCTGGCGGCTAGGCATACCTGAGGGTGGGCGAGTTGCAACATGTTATGTCTCCAAACGATGGCGGGAGCTTACTAGAGACGCGCGATGGGATTCAATCGGTAATTTCTATTGCATGAAGGGACTTACCGCTATGGGGGAGTGCCGATATGCTGGTAACACGTTACGACTGATTATTCGGACACCCCCATGACGGCCTTGACTCTTGCTGCGGCTCAATCGATTTCCGTCCCCGGCGATGTGCCTGCCAACATCCGCAGGCACATGGCATTTATGCAGGTGGCGGCAGAACAGGGCGTACAACTGCTGATATTCCCTGAGCTGTCGCTGACCGGTTATGAGCCTTCGCTCGCGGCCGACTTGGCCATCGCACCAGACGCTGCGCAACTGACGCCTTTGCGCGTAATGGCCAGGGAGCTTGGACTGACCGTCGTGGTGGGGATGCCGATCCGGCTGGTGCCCGATGCCGGTGTCATGATTGGCGCACTGGTACTTGGAGCGGATGGTTCCCGGGCGGTCTACACCAAGCAGCACCTGCATCCAGGCGAAGAAGTGGCGTTTGTCCCGGGGCAGGGCGGTGTGGCCTTAGCGTTCGGGGATGACCGCATCGCTTTGTCGGTATGTGCGGACTTCACTCATGCCAGGCATGCGCGTGCCGCCGCTGAAGCGGGCGCGAATGTCTATGCCGCCAGCGTGCTGATCAGCGAAGGCGGTTATGCAAAGGATTGTGCACAGTTGCAAACTTACGCCGCCGAATATCGTTTGCTGGTGTTGATGGCCAATCATGGTGGCCCATCGGGGGGCTGGGATTGTGCTGGCCGTAGCGCAATCTGGTCCGCCGATGGCCGATTGCTTGCCGCTGTGCCTGGCGTGGGCGAAGCACTCTTGGTGGCGCGCCGCAATAACGACGTGTGGGCTGGCCACGTAGTGGCGCTCTGAATGATGTTTAACCTGCGCGCCGCCACGGACAATGACCGAACTTTCGCCCGAACCCTGACCTATGAGGCGATGAGCCGCTACTACCAGCAGTATGGTTTGCTGTGGTCCAACGATGGCTTTGATGTGGCGTGGGACGGTCGCGAAAACTGGCTGATCTGCCGCGAGGCTTCAGTTTTGGGCTTTATCAGCTTGAGCCGCGACAGCAAGGCGCTCTACATCCGTGAGCTGCATATGCTCGAAGGCTGTCGTGGGCTGGGCGCCGGCAGTTGGGTGTTGCAGCAAATGGCCCTGAAGGCGCAATCCTTGGGGCTATTGCGATTGACCGTGTTCAAAACCAACCCGGCGCGCAGGCTGTATCAGCGCATGGGGTTGAGCATTGTTGGCGAAGAGGATTGCTTCTGGCGCATGGAGCGCGTCTGTCGTCCAAGCTAAACAGTGCGTGTAAACCTAATAAGCGCATACTGGCCTCAGGAGTCGACTTCCTGATCGTTGTTTTGGCCATCAGCCTCAGAAAGGATGATCCCTTCTTTCATACCCAAAAGGACCGCTACCTTATGGGCCTCTCCACGTCGCCCCTTTTTGCGCCCAGCGAGCACTTGATAGGTGGTTGCCGGATCTACGCCATGTTCACGGGCGAACGCTTGAACTGACTTTCCTTGATGTTCCAGCCAGGCCTTGGCTTGTGCAGCAGTACGGATTCCGGGCATAGTTCAAAACCGTTCAAGTTCGTTTAACGAAGAGATGAGGGTGTCACCTCTTGGGGTGTGCCAACTAGGATCATACATCCAAATGAGTGGAATCGGTTCGCGTTTGAGGCAAGAAAGAGAGCGACTTGGCCTGTCGCAGAAAGTTTTTGGTGAAATTGGAGGTGTCGAAGCCAATGCACAAGGTAAATACGAAAGCGGTGGGCGCGCGCCTAAAGCCGATTATTTGTCACGCGTCGCTGCAAGAGGCGTGGATGTGCTCTATGTATTGACTGGCACTGCCACGCCCCTTCAACTCGATAATTTGAGCCAGATCGAAGAGAAAGTATTGGGTGACTACCGCGCGATGTTCAAGGAGGACCAAGATGCAATTCGTCGCCTCACCTCCACCTTGGCCGAACACAGCGCTTCAGTGAACGGAAAATCCAAGGTCCAGCCCTCGGATTCCTGACCTTTCGTCCAGCAATTGCGGCTATCCGCCCCTCGGCGGATGGCCTTTGCTTATCCAACGTCCATATATATGACGCGTGCAGCTAGGTCTGCGCCTTGGTTTTTTGCTAAGGTGTTCAGCAACCTATAAGACCATATCGCGAGGTGTCTGCTTGATTAGGGTGCTAGTAGTCGATGACCATGATCTCGTTCGTACAGGCATTACACGAATGCTGGCTGACATCGACGGCCTGCAAGTAGTCGGTCAGGCCGAGTCGGGGGAGGAGTCCCTGATCAAGGCCCGGGAGTTGAAACCCGATGTGGTATTGATGGACGTCAAGATGCCAGGCATCGGCGGTCTGGGTGCCACCACCAAATTGCTGCGCAGCCATCCGGATATCAAGGTCGTGGTGGTGACTGTGTGCGAGGAAGACCCGTTCCCCACGCGCTTGCTGCAGGCCGGCGCGGCCGGTTACCTGACCAAGGGCGCCGGCTTGGCGGAAATGGTGCAAGCCATTCGTTTGGTGTTTGCCGGTCAGCGCTATATCAGCCCGCAGATTGCCCAGCAGTTAGCTATCAAATCGTTCCAACCCACCAGCGATTCGCCGTTCGACGCCTTGTCTGAGCGGGAGATCCAGATCGCTTTGATGATCGTCGGCTGCCAGAAAGTGCAGACGATCTCCGACAAGCTGTGCCTGTCGCCCAAGACCGTCAACACCTACCGTTATCGTATCTTTGAGAAGCTCGCCATCAGCAGTGATGTTGAATTGACCCTGCTCGCGGTGCGCCACGGCATGGTGGACGCCAGCGCCTGACATGACCACGCCGTTTGATCCCAGCGCCTTTCTCTCGACGTGCAGCGGCCGCCCCGGCGTGTACCGCATGTTCGACACCGAGGCGCGCCTGCTTTATGTGGGCAAAGCCAAGAACCTGAAGAACCGCCTGTCGAGCTACTTTCGCAAGACCGGGCTCGCGCCGAAAACTGCGGCCCTGGTGGCGCGTATCGCTCAGGTCGAAACCACCATCACCGCCAACGAAACCGAAGCGCTGTTGCTTGAGCAGACGCTGATCAAGGAGTGGCGGCCCCCCTATAACATCCTGCTGCGGGACGATAAGTCTTACCCGTACGTATTCCTGTCCGACGGCAACTTCCCACGCCTGAGTATTCATCGCGGGGCCAAGAAGCAGAAGGGCAAGTACTTCGGGCCGTATCCCAGCGCGGGGGCGATTCGTGAAAGCCTGAGCCTGCTGCAAAAAACCTTTTTTGTGCGCCAGTGCGAAGACAGCTTCTACAAAAACCGCACGCGGCCTTGCTTGCAATACCAGATCAAGCGCTGCAAGGCGCCCTGTGTGGGGCTGGTGGAGCCGGCGGAGTATGCCGAGGATGTGCGCCATTCGGTGATGTTCCTCGAAGGTCGCAGCAACGCGCTCACCGATGAGTTGTCAGCGGCCATGGAGCAGGCGGCCAGTGCCCTGGATTTCGAGCGGGCTGCCGAACTGCGCGACCAGATCTCGTTGCTACGGCGGGTGCAGGACCAGCAGAGCATGGAAGGTGGCAGTGGCGATGTCGATGTGATCGCCGCGTTCGTCAACCCGGGCGGCGCGTGTGTGCACCTGATCAGCGTGCGGGGCGGGCGGGTTCTGGGCAGTAAGAATTTCTTTCCGCAGACCGGTATCGACGAGGACGTGGCCGAAGTCATGGCGGCGTTTCTGGGTCAGTACTATGTCAGCAGTCCGGAGCGCGACTTGCCTTCGGAACTGATTGTCAACGTGGTCCATGAAGACTTCCCCGCACTGATCGAAGCCATTCACGAACTGCGCGGCCGCGAGCTGGATATCAGCCATCGCGTGCGTGGCACGCGTGCGCGTTGGCAGCAACTGGCGGTGACCAATGCCGAGCAGGCCCTGAGTGCGCGCCTGGCCAATCGACAGCATGTTGCCGCACGCTTCGATGCTTTGGCCGAGGTGCTCAACCTGGACGAACCACCGCAGCGCCTTGAGTGCTATGACATCAGCCACTCCAGCGGCGAAGCCACTGTGGCCTCCTGCGTGGTGTTTGGGCCGGAAGGGCCGATCAAGTCCGATTACCGACGCTACAACATTGAAGGGGTCACCGCCGGCGACGACTACGCGGCCATGCATCAGGCCCTCACACGGCGCTTCAGTAAATTGAAGGATGGCGAGGGCAAACTCCCTGACATCCTGTTGGTGGATGGTGGCAAGGGCCAACTCTCCATGGCCCGTGACGTACTCAACGAACTGGCGGTGCCCGACCTGATCCTGCTGGGTGTCGCCAAGGGCACCACGCGCAAGGCCGGTTTTGAAACGTTGTACTTGAATGATGCTGCCCATGAGTTCACTTTGAAAGGTGACTCGCCGGCCCTGCATTTGATCCAGCAGATCCGCGACGAAGCTCACCGTTTCGCCATTACCGGCCATCGCGCCCGCCGTGGCAAAACTCGACGAACCTCAACCCTGGAAGGGGTTGCGGGGGTGGGCCCGACGCGCCGCCGCGACTTGCTCAAACATTTTGGTGGCTTGCAGGAGCTGTCCCGTGCCAGCATTGACGAGATAGCCAAAGCACCCGGTATCAGTAAAAAGCTCGCTGAGTTGATTTATGCGAATCTGCACAGCGAATAGAATGCCTTTCCACCTCGTAGCCAGTTGTGCCGATGAATATCCCTAATCTGATTACCGTTCTACGCGTCCTGCTCATCCCGATTTTTATTTTGCTGTTTTATTTGCCCTACCAATGGAGCTACGTGGCCTCAAGTTCGGTATTCGCCTTCGCGGCAGCGACCGACTGGCTCGATGGCTACCTGGCGCGGCGCTTGGAGCAGAGTACGCCGTTCGGCGCATTCCTCGATCCCGTGGCCGACAAGCTGATGGTGGCTGTGGCCCTGGTGCTGCTGGTACAGGAGCACGGCAACCTGTGGCTTACGTTGCCGGCCGCCGTGATCATCGGCCGCGAGATCGTGGTGTCGGCCCTGCGTGAATGGATGGCCGAAATCGGCGCCCGCGCCCACGTTGCGGTCTCCAACATGGGCAAGTGGAAAACCGCCGCGCAGATGCTTGCCCTGGTGATCCTGCTGGCCAATCCGTCGCATTTCACCTTTTGGGTCCTGTTGGGCTACGCCTTACTGCTCATCGCCGCTGGCCTCACCTTGTGGTCCATGCTCCAATATTTACGCGCCGCCTGGCCTCATCTGCGCACCACCGTTGAAAAGAAATAAAACATTTTTGAATCAAGGGGTTGACGGGTGATGAGGATTCTATAGAATGCGCACCACCAAGACGCGGGAATAGCTCAGTTGGTAGAGCACGACCTTGCCAAGGTCGGGGTCGCGAGTTCGAGTCTCGTTTCCCGCTCCAAATATAGATCCACAGATGTCCGCTGGACGCTGGGATCCACGAAATAGACGCTTAGGCGTCTTTTTTCGTTTCTGCGGAAAAATACTGAAAACCAGGGTGATCCAGTACGTTTAAGTACCTTTTTGAGTACCTTTTTCCGGGAAGACTCAAATTCGTATTGTTGATGGATCCTTTCAGGTCGCCAGACGAGCATCGGGTGCTGACTCTCTAACAGGAGCTCACCATGCCTCTCTCAGATATGGCAATTCGGCACGCCCGACCTACAGATAAAAACTACACCATTGGCGATTTTGACGGCTTGTCACACATGGTGACTGCCGCTGGCAAAAAGCGATGGTTGTTCCGTTTTTATTGGGAAAGCCAGCAAGCCAAAATGTCCTTCGGCAGCTACCCAGCAGTCAGTCTGAAACAAGCACGTGAATGGCGTGATGACGCGCGCAAACTGCTTGCTCAGAATATAAACCCCCGGTGAACACCGTAAGCAGCAGCGCCTTGAGGCGGAGGATGAAGGAAAACATACCTTCCAAGCGGTCTACGACGAGTGGATCAACTTCCGCCGCCTGAGCTTGAACGAAGGTCGTCAAAGCACGCTGTCACAGATCCTCAGGGTCTTCAAAAAGGACGTCCTGCCCACCCTGGTCGAGCGCCCTATCAAAAACATCACCCGCCACGACCTGCTGGCCATCCTCAGCGCCATCGAGCAACGCAAAGCTTTCACCATGGCTGAAAAGTGCCGAACCTGGTTCAACCAGTTGTTTCGTTACGCCCTGGTAAAAGTCGAAGGTATGGAACTCAATCCTGCCTCAGACCTTGACGTTGTCGCGCTGCCCAAACCACCCGTCACCAACAATCCTTATCTGCTGATGGAACGGTTGCCCGACCTACTGACGGCCATTCGAAAATACAGCGGTCACCTTCAAACCAAACTGGGATTGCGCCTGCTCTTATTGACCGGCGTTCGCACCGGCGAGTTGCGCTACGCCACACCCGATCAGTTTGATCTGGAAAAACAGCTCTGGGCGAAACCAGAACCGAGTTGGTCGTCCGCTTTTGAGGTAGACATCCAGACAAAGCCCAAGCGTTTTCTGGCGCTGTCACGAGATGGAGATAGATGGCATCACCGACCACAATTTTTCTGACATGTCCGCTTATGGCCGATTGTGTTGAAAAAGTCAGTTTTCCCAAAACACTCGAATATTAATGTATGAAAACACCTCTGTTGCCCGCTGCTACGTGAGATCCGAGTACTGAACCTTCTGCCAAAAATTCAGATTTCAATCTCAGGCGCGTACTTTTCTGGCGTGGAATTCGAGGCCGACTGTTTTCAACAGAATCGGCCAAAAGCGGTCACTCCGCATGCCTACGAAGCCAGGGGCGATTCAGGTGTCGCCGAAAACATAAAAACTGTACGCCCGAAAGTCACATCCCCTCATGGAACTTCCCGAAAAAATGATGTCAATTTGATTGCTCGTTACAGCAACAAGATTATCTTGGATCAGTCAGCGTCAGGCTATTTCCTGAGACCCCATGGAAAGAGTGATGAGAGCCATCATTGCGATGTTATTGATGTTGAGTACCTACGCTCATGCTAGTTGCAGCAGCATCAGTGACAGCGATCAACGCGCTTATTGCGAGGCCAAAACCAATGGCCAAAGCTGCGGCAATATCCGGGACAACGACCTTCGGGCCAGTTGCTCGGCGGAAATGAACGGTCAAAGCTGCGGCAACATCAGTGACAACGATCAACGCGCTTACTGCAATGCCAAAGTCAACGGTCAAAGCTGCGGCAATATCCGGGACAACGACCTTCGGGCCAGGTGCTCGGCGGAAATGAACGGTCAAAGCTGCGGCAACATCAGTGACAACGATCAACGCGCTTACTGCAATGCCAAAGTCAACGGCCAAAGCTGCGGCAACATTCAAGACAACAACTTGAGTAACGAGTGTGATGCCATAAAGCATTGATCTCCGAATCACGCATGACCAGCCGCTCTTCATCGATCCGCTGGCGCTCTAACTGATTTGGGCGGCGATCATCCCCTCGACCCGGGGAGCGGCATTGAAGTCCAGCATGGAAATGAAGCTTTCCATCAACGGTGATTCGTTGTGGGTGTTCCAGCTCATGTACAGGCCGATGGCCGGGTTGGGGGAGGCTGTCACGGCGTAGATCCGGCGAAACAGGACCTTGTCGCGCATGATTGAGTTGGCAATCGACTCAGGCACCAGGGCAACGCCAAAACCACAGGCTACCAAGCCGATCAAGGTATGGATCTGCGCTGCCTCCTGCACTACTTTGGGGTAAAAACCGGCGGCCTCACACAAGGCGATCAGCTGACTGTGATAGCCGGTGCCCAGGGCTTCGGGGGTGAATACGAAGTCTTCCCCAGCAAAATCCCTCAAGTCGATCGGACCTTCCTTCGCCTTCGCCTTCGGGTGATGGGCGGGCAGCGCCATCACGATCTCTTCGTCGAGCAACAGGCGTGACTCAACGTTTTCCGCCGAGATCGGCAACTTGCGCATAAAGGCAATATCCGCTTCCCCGGACAAAATAGCTTTGGCCTGGCTGGAAGAGGGCATCTCCTTGATGATCAACTGGACCTTGGGGTAGGTCTCGCGGAACTGGCGCAGGGTGCTGAGCAGCGACTCGTAGTAGGCGATCGACACCGCAGTCACTGTGAGTTTGCCGGCAATACCCTCGGATACTTGGCGTGCGTGTTCGATGCCCAGCCTCAACTCCTTCAATGTGCTGTAGGCAGCGTTCAGAAACGCACCGCCGGCGGGGGTCAGCTTGACCCGCGTTTATTGCGCATGAACAGACGGAATCCCAGTTTGTCTTCCAGCCGATTGATGGCTTGGCTCAACGGAGGCTGGGCCATGTGCAGGCGAATGGCGGCCTTGTGGAAATGCAGCTCTTCAGCCACGGCGATGAATTGACGTAGCAGACGGGTTTCGATCATTTCTTCTGTTCCTTCATTTGAACTGATCTGTGGACTGGGCGAGGCAATGTTACCTGTAAACAGGCGCTCGACAGGGTAAGTTGAACTTCGGACCTAAAGCTTGCAAGTGCTGTCGAGCAGGCCTGAATGCCGTGGGGAAGTGTCGGGGTGGGCCTTTAGGGGGGTAAACGCCAACGATTCATTCGCGTTGAGCGTCAACTTGATACGAGCCAAATATCAACTTGCGCCGCCGTTAGTATTAAACAGCGTGAATACCCCTTGTTAAGGTGAGGTGGCACTCAAGAGGAAACAGCCAATGAACTTTACAGGAAAGACGGCAGTTGTAACGGGCGCTGGCCGAGGGCTCGGTTTTAGTTATGCGCAGGCGCTAGCCACGCTGGGCGCCAATGTCCTGATCAGTGATATCGGCGCAGACAAGCTGGGCGCCGGGGGCGATGGCTCCATCGCCATGGAGGCTGCGCAAACCCTCAGGGACAAAGGTTTGAACGTGGTGGGGCATCATGGCGACTTGTCCAGTGAACAGGGCTGCGAGCAATTGGTGGCAACGGCTATCCAGACGTTTGGCCAACTCGACATCTTGATTCACAACGCCGGTTGGGTCGGTTATCAGGCGATTGAAGAGGCCGATACAACATTCATCGGCCGCGCGGTGGATATCAATATCTATACCCCCGTGTGGTTATGCAAACATGCCTGGAAACACTCAAACAGTCTGCTGCTGCACGAATCGTACTGACCTCATCCGACCGCGCGGTGTACCAGCAATATGCCCAACCGGGCCTGGTGGCGTATGCCGCCGGCAAGATGGCGCAACTGGGCATCATGAATGCGCTGAGCATGGAAGGCACGGATGCTGGCATCCTCGTCAATGCGGTATCCCCAGTGGCCAAGACCCGCATGTGGGGCGTGACGGGCGAACCAGAGGACCTCAAGCCTGAGTGGGTGACGCCTGGGGTGGTGTTTCTGGCGTCGCAGCATTGCCAGGACTCCGGTTATGTCCTGCGTGCCAGCAATGGGCAGTTTACGGCGACGCGGTTTGTCGAAAACCCAGGTGTCGACTACCCCGTCGACTTGGCCCGAATTAAGGCCACCAGTGCCGAACAAGTTGCCCAGCTTTGGGACCAAATTAAGGAGCATTGAATATGCCTGCTCAGGAAGAGCTCAAACTGTTTTCAGCGTGCCAGGCCGATCTGGGTGAAAGCCCGGTCTGGGATGAAGCCCATCAGTGCCTGCTGTTCGTGGACATCAGTGGCGGTCAGATCAATGCCCTGGACCAACATGGCCGCCTGACGCGGCTGTATGAGTCGCCTGCGCGCATCGGCGCCCTGGCATTGACTGAAAAGGGCAACCTGATTTTCAGCCAGAATGCTGGCGTTGCCATCCTCGACCGCACCAGCCTACGGGTCACCCAGAACTCAAAACTGGCCATTACGCTGTCGTCCTATCGCTTCAATGATGGTGCGTGCGACCCCCAGGGCCGCTTCATCACCGGGTTGATGGATGAAGGTCACAGCGGCAATACGGGCAAGCTCTATCGCTACGATGGCGGCCTTAACGCCTCGGTCATATTGGACGGCATCAGCCTGCCCAACGGACTGGCATGGACAAGTCAGGGCGACGAGTTGTTGTTCGTAGACTCGGTAGCGCGCACTCTCTACCGCGCTCCTTATCCAGCGAACGGCAACGCTCTACAAAAGTTATCGGTGTTCGCCAGGACGCCGGAAGAACTGGGCCGACCGGACGGCCTGGCGCTGGATATCGAGGATAACCTGTGGGTTTGCCAATTCAACGGAGGCTGCCTGCTGCAGTACGACCGCAATGGGGTCCTGTTGCAGACGTTGTCGGTGCCGGTGCCACGCCCCACCAGTTGCTGCTTTGGCGGGCCGGATATGCGCACCTTGTTCATTACCACCGCCAAATTCGGCATGTCGGCGACCGAACACGCGGACTATCCGGCGGCGGGTAATATCTACAGTATCCGGTTGCCGATGCCCGGGCGGCCGCGCCACCGTTTCAAAGAGCTCTAATCGCACAGGCATCAGGGACGTGGAACGCCGGCAGGTATCCGTGAATAGTCGGTCAACGCCATCACCTTTTCCTGAATCTGACCCATCATTGCGCCGTGCTCCGCGGCGCTTTTTTCTTTGATGGCGGACCATTCCTGGTCAGCCATCAGGTTTACCCAAACCATGCGCTTCCATCCGCCCATCTGATCAGATAGGCAAGCTCAGTACCGTGGTCCTGGAAAGCTTGGGAGTGGGGCGGGTTTGTGCAATATCGATGGAGCAAGTCTGGGTGACAAAAGGATAATTTGGTCACTCGTTGTCAAGCGCATTTCGGGTGCGTAAGCTAGCCGCATGAACAAGACAACCATCGCTTCCACGAGCATCCGTGGTCCTGCCGATCATGAAATCCGGAACCAGATCGTCGCAGCGGCCAATCAGCACTTCAGTCAATACGGCTATAGCAAAACCACGGTTTCCGATCTGGCGAAGGCGATCGGGTTTTCCAAGGCGTACATCTACAAGTTTTTTGATTCCAAGCAGGCGATTGGTGAAGCTATCTGTGCCAATTGCCTGGCGCAAATGATCGCGGCAGTGGAGCAGGAAATTAATGTTGGTGGCCTCACGCCGACCGAGCGTTTACGACGCTTGTTGAAAACGCTGGTGGCTACCGGTGTGAACTTGTTCTTCAGTGAGCGAAAACTCTATGACATCGCTGCTTTTGCAGCGTCTGAAAACTGGCCTTGCGCTCAGCAATACGATGCCTTGATCAGGGACTTCGTCGTGCAGATTGTGCGTGAAGGGCGAGAGCTCGGCGAGTTTGAACGCAAAACGCCGTTGGACGAAACAGTCGATGCAATCCACCTGGCGCTACGGCCTTTCGTCAATCCGTTGCTATTGCAGTACAACCTTGATGTCGTCGAGATGGCTCCGGTCCTCACCTCCAATCTCATTCTGCGTAGCTTGATGCCGTGAGCCTACGCCAAACCCTGTATAGCTTTTTGCGCTGATATCAACGTTTAGTCTGTGGGTGAACACTGCCCAACTGGGCCTGTCCGCTTGCCAATAATGTGACTGTTTGTGGGAGTGGTCACACTAATAAACAGGACATACCTGTCCTTGAGGGATCACCCTCAAGCAGCGCTGTTGCAATCAACGACTCATGGGCGCGGATCTTCCGGTCGCTCGTCACCTGAGCGGATATCGACTCGTCAGTTGGGTAGCCGAAGGCTGCCAGCCGCCGCCCAGTGCCCTGAACGTGGCGACGGCCGCGCGTGCCGATTCGGTCTGTGCCTGTGCCCGAGCGTCGGAAGCCTGAAGCAAGGTCTCGTCAGCGTGCAGGACGTCAATCAAGCTCGCCGTGCCTTTCTCATAAGCAATGAACGACGATTGGCGAGCTTGAGTCAGCGCCGTCTCGCCTCCCATGAGGGTGGTGGCTTGGGCGTCCCGATTGACCAGCGAGGAGAGCGCGTTCTCGACGTCCTCGGTGGCGCGCAGCACGGATTGACGGTAAGCGGCCAGGGCTTCGGCTTCCTGTCCCTTGGCTTGGTCGATTTGGGCGTTGATGCGGCCGAAATCGAACAGTCTCCAGCGCAGCCCCAGTACGCCAGCCGATTGACTGGCGCCGCCGGAAAAAAGATTGCCTGCGGACACCGCTGTCGCACTCCCCAGTAACGCACTTAGCGAGAACTTCGGGTAGTACTCGGCAATCGCTTCCCCGATGCGTGCGTTGGAGGCGGCAAGGCGGCGCTCGGCCACGATGAGGTCAGGCCTGCGCCGCAGCAAATCGGCGGGGGTTCCCAAGGTCGTTAACTGCGGTGCTACCGGAATGCTCCCGACCATGGCAATTTGCGTACGGTGAGTACCGGGTGGCGTGCCGAGCATGACATCGAGTGAGTTCATGGCAGCATCCAGACCGGCCTGCAGGACCGGCACCGTGGCTTGGACCTGGGCTAACGCCCCCTCGGTTTGACGCACCTCATAGCTGGCGGCAAGCCCTTTGCTATAGAGCAATTGGACTTTCTCCAGCAGTCCCTGCTGGGTTTTGACTTGTCGATTCGCAATGTCCAATCGAGCCTGCAGCCCACGGATAGTGATGTAGGTATCCGCGGTCTGCGCGGCGATGGCCAATCGTGTGGCAGCGGCGCCTGCCTCGCTGGCCTGGTACTCGGCCAGCGCCGCCTCGCGTCCGCGTCGCAGGCCGCCAAAGATATCCACTTCCCAACTGGCATTGAGGTCGGCCTCGTAGGAACTCCCATACCGATCGTAGTCAGGCGTTGAGTTCAACACCTGGCCGAGCGGGGTCTCGATGGATTGATAGGCGCGTGCGGCCTGAGCGCTGATGTTTGCTGAGGGCGCCAAAGCGGCATTGGCGGCGCTGAGTCCGGCCCGCGCCTGCGTGACTCGCGCCTGGGCCTGTGCCAGATCGAGGTTCTGCTCAAGCGCCTTGGAGACGAAGCCGGCGAGCAGTGGATCACCGAAACTCTCCCACCAGATGACCAGACTGGCAGGTGTTGCCGCTGGTCTCTGCCCGACAGAAAACGGGCCCCAGTATCGGTCCGGGAGCGGGGCGTCTGGACGGCGATAGTCCGGGCCGACCGCACAGCCTGTCATCAAGGTGGCGCTTATCAGAAAAGCAGCGGGGCGCAGGGAGAGCATTGATATTCCTTGAATCGCGGGATGTTTGTGACCATATTACTTTATGGTCACAACCTGTCAATTGAGGCCTCTGAGTTAAATTCAGGCATGGCTAGAAAATAACCCTCGACTGCCTTACATGCAGCCCTTGCAAAACGTCGCCTTGTACCGATCCAGTCTGAGTGAAGGGGCATCTAGAGCTTTCGCGTAAGGGGCATTGCACGGCTAAGGTCCAGCTGGATTCTTGATTTGTGACTGTTGACAATAATGGTCACCAGTCTGAATATAGCGCTCCTGCTCTCTCTATTTAATAAGGGAACCTATGCTCCGGCTCCGACCTTTCCCCATTGCCGCCTGCTTGTTGCCTCTCGTCCTGACGGCGTGTGGTGACTCCTCCAATCTTGTTGATCCGCGCACGCAGGCTCCGCTGGTAAGGCCCGGAACGGTTGAGGGTGCCTCAGAGGCTTCACGCTCATTCACAGGGGTAGTGGCGGCCCGCGTGCAGAGCGATCTGGGCTTTCGGGTTTCCGGCAAGATTCTTGAGCGGTTGGTCGAAACCGGCCAGAGCGTTAAACGCGGTCAGCCGCTTATGCGCCTTGACCCTATCGACCTCGGGTTGCAGGCGCGAGCACAGCAAGAGTCGGTCATCGCCGCCAAAGCCCGAGCCAAGCAGACAGCCGATGACGAGGCGCGATACCGCAGCCTGGTAGCCGCAGGCGCTATTTCTGCATCGGCCTATGACCAGATCAAAGCCTCAGCGGATACCGCAAAGGCGCAGCTTAGCGCCGCTGAAGCGCAGGCTGACGTAGCCCGCAATGCTTCTGGCTACGCAGTGTTATTTGCCGACTCCGACGGTGTCGTGGTGGAGACGCTCGCCGAGCCCGGGCGAGTCGTCAGCCCGGGGCAGCCTGTGGTTCGACTGGCGCGCGCAGGTCAGCGCGAAGCCATCGTGCATCTGCCCGAGACGTTGCGTCCTGCCCCAGGTTCCACTGCGCAAGCGACGCTTTATGGAGATACCGCCAACGCAGTGACTGCGAAGCTGAGGCTGCTTTCCGACTCTGCCGACCAAGCCACGCGCACGTTTGAGGCGCGGTACGTGCTGGCGGGCGCGCTGACCAATGCGCCGATAGGTTCGACGGTTACCCTGCGCATCGCAGAAGGCGCCGCGCAAGCGCAGGCTTTGCGAGTCCCCATCGCGGCCCTTTATGACCCAGGCAAAGGCACAGGCGTGTGGGTGATCGCCGGCTCACCGGCAAAAGTTTCTTGGCGCCCTGTTCAAGTGCTGGGGTTGAGCGACGATGCCGCGCGCGTGGCAGGCGATCTCAAGGTCGGTGAGCAGATCGTAGCGTTAGGCGCCCATCTGTTGCGTGATGGCGAAGAAGTGCGAGTGCCCGGGCAGGATCAAGCCAACGTTGCCGGGAGCCATCCATGAGCGAAGGCCGCTTCAATATCTCAGCGATCGCCGTTCGTGAGCGATCTATCACGGTGTTTCTGATCTTTCTGATCTCGGTGGCAGGCACCCTGGCGTTCTTCAAGCTGGGGCGTGCGGAGGATCCACCGTTTACGGTCAAGCAGCTGACAGTCATTACCGCGTGGCCCGGCGCAACCGCGCAGGAGATGCAGGACCAGGTAGCCGAGCCCCTTGAAAAGCGTTTGCAGGAATTGAAATGGTACGACCGCACGGAAACCTACACGCGGCCGGGTCTTGCTTTCACCATGGTGTCGCTGCTCGACAGCACGCCGCCGTCGCAAGTGCAGGAGGAGTTTTACCAGGCGCGCAAAAAACTCGACGACGAGGCCACCAAGCTACCGGCGGGTGTGATCGGGCCATTGGTCAACGACGAGTATTCGGACGTGACGTTCGCGCTGTTCGCTCTCAAAGCCAAAGGCGAGCCGCAGCGCCTGTTGGTGCGTGATGCGGAGTCGTTGCGTCAGCAACTCTTGCATGTGCCGGGCGTGAAGAAGGTCAATATCATCGGCGAGCAGGCCGAGCGCATTTTTGTGTCCTTCTCCCATGATCGGTTGGCCACTTTGGGCATTGCGCCTCAGGACATCTTTGCCGCGTTGAATGATCAGAACGTACTGACGCCGGCCGGTTCGATCGACACCAACGGGCCGCAAGTCTTCCTCCGCCTGGACGGTGCCTTCGATAAGCTGGAGAAGATTCGCGATACACCGATTGTGGCTCAGGGGCGCACGCTCAAGCTTTCCGATGTGGCGACTGTCGAGCGTGGTTATGAAGACCCGGCCACCTTTGTGGTGCGCAATAACGCAGAAGAGGCCCTGCTGCTGGGGGTCATCATGCGTGAAGGTTGGAACGGCCTGGATCTGGGCAAGGCGCTGGACGCCGAGACCCGCAAAATCAATGAGCACATGCCACTGGGCATGACCCTGACCAAGGTCACCGATCAAGCCGTCAACATCGACTCGGCCGTAGGCGAGTTCATGGTCAAGTTTTTTGTCGCGCTGCTGGTGGTGATGCTCGTTTGCTTCCTCAGCATGGGCTGGCGTGTGGGCGTGGTGGTCGCCGCTGCCGTGCCATTGACACTGGCGATCGTGTTTGTGGTGATGGCGGCCACCGGAAAGAACTTCGACCGTATTACCCTCGGGTCATTGATCCTGGCGCTCGGGTTGCTGGTAGATGACGCGATCATTGCTATCGAAATGATGGTGGTGAAAATGGAGGAGGGCTACGACCGCATCAAGGCCTCGGCGTATGCCTGGAGTCATACGGCCGCGCCGATGCTCTCCGGCACACTGGTAACGGCGGTTGGCTTCATGCCCAACGGTTTTGCCCAGTCCACTGCCGGCGAATACACCAGCAATATGTTCTGGATCGTGGGCATTGCGTTGATTGCGTCCTGGATTGTCGCAGTGGCTTTCACCCCTTACCTGGGCGTGAAGTTGTTGCCAGAGATCAAGCCGGTCGAGGGTGGGCATGCTGCTATCTACAATACTCCCCGCTACAACCGCTTCCGCCGGGTCCTGACACGGGTCATCGCCCTCAAGTGGGTGGTGGCTGGCACGGTTATTACGTTGTTTGTTGTAGCCGTTCTGGGCATGGGGCTGGTGAAGAAGCAGTTCTTCCCGACGTCGGACCGTCCCGAGGTGATGGTCGAGGTGCAAATGCCCTACGGAACCTCCATCGAACAGACCAGTGCCACCGCGGCAAAAGTCGAGGCTTGGCTGCAACAGCAGGAAGAGGCAAAAGTCATCACCGCCTACATTGGCCAGGGCGCGCCGCGTTTCTTCCTGGCGATGGCACCCGAACTGCCGGACCCATCGTTCGCCAAGATTGTGGTGCTCACGGCCAGTCAGGAAGCGCGCGAAACCCTCAAGGTCCGTTTGCGCGAAGCTGTTGCTGCAGGGCTCGCCCCAGAGGCCCGTGTCAGGGCGACGCAAATTGTGTTCGGTCCGTATTCACCTTTCCCTGTCGCCTACCGAGTGATGGGGCCTGACCCGACCAAGCTGCGCGAGATTGCCGGGCGCGTACATGCGGTCATGCAAGCGAGCCCGTTGATGAGGACGGTCAATAGCGATTGGGGCCCACTGACACCGACCTTGCATTTGCGCTTGGATCAGGATCGCTTGCAGGCGGTAGGGCTGACCTCCAGCGCAGTCGCCCAGCAGTTGCAGTTCTTGCTGACCGGCGTGCCGATCACAGCGGTTCGTGAAGACATTCGTTCAGTGCAGGTGGTGGGGCGCGCCGCGGGTGACATCCGCCTGGATCCGGCTCGGATCGAGGGGTTTACATTGGTGGGCGCGGCGGGCCAGCGTATCCCTCTGTCCCAGGTCGCAGAGGTGGATGTGCGTATGGAAGACCCCATTCTCCGGCGCCGTGACCGTACCCCGACGATCACCGTGCGCGGCGATATTGACGAAGGTCTTCAACCACCTGATGTGTCGGGTGTGATCGTCAAGCAACTGCAGCCGATTATCGACACGCTTCCCAACGGCTATCGGATCGAGCAAGCGGGCGCAATCGAGGAGTCGGGCAAGGCCGGCCAGGCGATAGTGCCGTTGCTACCCATCATGATTGCCCTGACGCTGCTGATCATCATCGTTCAGGTACGTTCGATCTCGGCAATGATCATGGTGTTTTTCACAGCACCGTTGGGGCTGATTGGCGTAGTGCCGACCCTGCTAATGTTTCATCAACCATTTGGTATCAACGCCCTGGTTGGTCTCATCGCGCTGTCGGGCATCCTGATGCGTAACACGCTGATTTTAATTGGGCAGATCCATCACAACGCTCAGGAAGGCTTGGATCCATTTCACGCCGTCATCGAAGCCACCGTGCAGCGGGCTCGTCCGGTGCTGCTGACGGCGATGGCGGCGATCCTGGCATTCATCCCGCTGACCCATTCGGTGTTTTGGGGCACCCTGGCCTACACGCTGATCGGAGGCACGTTAGTCGGCACCGTTATGACGCTGGTATTCCTGCCGGCGATGTACGCCATTTGGTTCAAGATCCGTCCTGACAATGCAGGTCAAACCGAGCCCGCGAATTAAGTAAGCAAACCCAGTGGATGGGGCGCCATCCCGTCCTCTCGCCGTGCACCTCATCGCTGTAGCGTGGGCGGCGACTGAAAAAATGAAGAGGGTTCAATGAGTAATCTCGAAGCTCAAAAGCGAATCGTGGTCACCGGCGTCGGCATTGTCGGGCCTTTGGGGTGCGCAGTAGAGGAAGTCTGGAAGAGATTGCTGGCCGGGCGTTCTGGTATCCGCAACCTGCCTGACGACATTACTGAGGGTACGGGCATCGCAGTAGGCGGCCAGGTGCCGTCTCTCGAAGAGGATGCCATCGCCGGTTACGACCCGGAGCGCATCATCTCGGCCAAGGATCGCAAAAAGATGGATCGCTTCATCGAGTTTGCATTGGTGGCGGCGCACGAAGCGCTGGAGCAGGCCGGCTGGCATCCAACAGAGGTCACGGACCAAGAGCGGACGGCGACGATCATTGCATCGGGCGTGGGTGGCTTCGGCGCGATTGCCGACGCTGTCCGCACCACCGATGCGCGTGGTCCTCGCCGACTGTCGCCATTCACTGCACCTTCATTTCTCGCCAATATGGCGGCCGGGCACGTCTCCATCCGTCACGGCTTTAAAGGCCCGCTCGGCGCTCCCGTCACGGCCTGCGCCGCAGGGGTACAGGCTATCGGCGACGCGGCCAGAATCATCAGGGCCGGTGAGGCGGATATCGCGATATGCGGCGGTACCGAGGCCGCGATAGACCGTGTGACCCTAGGCTGTTTCGCAGCGGCCCGCGCGCTATCCACGGGGTTTGCCGAGCACCCGCAGGCAGCCTCGCGACCGTTCGATCGTGATCGTGATGGCTTCGTCATGTCCGAAGGTGCCGGTTTATTGGTGATCGAGTCACTGGAGCACGCCCTCAGGCGTGGGGCCAAACCCCTGGCGGAGTTGGTCGGCTATGGCACCAGCGCTGACGCGTATCACCTGACGGCCGGTCCGGAGGACGGCAGCGGCGCACGTCGCGCCATGGAGCAGGCGCTGCGCCAGGCGGCGGTGAGTCCCGCCGACGTTCAGCACATCAACGCGCATGCAACCTCCACCCAGGTCGGCGACAAAGGCGAGTTGGCAGCGATTCGCTCGGTTTTCGGGAGCGGCGCCAGTGTCGCGATCAGTTCGACGAAGTCCGCCACCGGGCATCTGCTTGGCGCAGCCGGAGGCATTGAAGCGGTGTTCACGGTGCTAGCGCTTCGCGACCAAGTGGTGCCACCCACGCTCAACCTCAATCATCCCGATGAGGCAGCCGACGGCCTTGATCTGGTCGCCCTGAACTCGCGACAGTTGCCAATTACCCATGCGCTCTCGAATGGATTCGGATTCGGTGGTGTGAACGCCAGCGTGCTGTTTCGCCGCTGGGCGCCGGAGGCTGAATAATGAACGCGGCGTGACGTGGCGAGGGCTTTGTCCAGTGGGCCGAAGCGATCTGGTCGCCGGGTTTGAGCACCCCGCGGCTTTTTCACGCCGTCATAGCCGCTCAGCACCTGTTCAACGCCAATATCCGGGGGCTTTGCCGTAGCGTTTGAAGGTCAGTGCTTTCAAAACTGCCTTGGGCCCGATGCCATTGAAGGAAATGAGCGGCTAATGACGTTTGCTCAGGACTGCGCCTGATACCGCTCGGCGGCGCGCGCCTGGCGGATATCCGAGAGCAGCCCCTGGCGCGCCTGATCCAGTTGGTCCCAACGGCCTTCGACGTGCAGCGGCGGGATGGTCACTGGCTCGCGGCGGTCGAACCCCAGCAGCGCCGCGTCCACCAGCTCATCCACGTCCATCACTTCCGGCAGTGCGTTGATGTCGATGCCGGCGCGTTCCCAGATTTCGGTGCGGGTGGCGGCGGGCAGAACGGCTTGGATGTACACGCCCTTGGCGGCCAATTCCACGGTCAACCCTTGGGACAGGAACAGGACGAATGCCTTTGTCGCGCCATATACCGACATGCCGAACTCAGGCGCAAAACCCACCACCGAGCCCAGGTTGATGATCGAACCGTTACCGGCCTGCGCATAGCGCGGTGCCACGGCGGCGGCCAGACGCGTCAGCGCCACCACGTTCAGCGCGATCAATTGGTCGAGCGCCTGGGCACTCTGGTCAACGATGCCACCGGACTGCGCCATGCCTGCGTTATTGATCAGGATGCCGATACGGGCGTCCTCTCGCAGGCGGGTTTCCAGCGCAGCGAGGTCGGCGGCCTGGGTCAAGTCGGCCTGAAACACCTCCACGGCCACGCCGTTTTCCTGGCGCAGTTGTGCAGCCAGTGTTTCCAGGCGCGCGTTGTCGCGAGCCAACAGCACCAGGTCATGGCCACGGCGGGCGAAGCGCTTGGCATAGGTGGCACCGATGCCGGAGGAGGCGCCAGTGATCAGAACAGCGGGGAGCGAAGTCATGGTGAGTATCCTAAGGAATGCCGCAGTGATGGAAAGTGCGCTAATGATTACGACCGAAATCTAAAAAGTCAACGTTTTGATGTTGGTCGACATCAATGTATGCTTGCGGCCTGTACGGATAAGTTTCAGGTGGACGATGAAAGTCTCTAAACAACAGGCCCAGGCCAATCGCGCGCACATCGTGCAAACCGCGTCCGCGCTGTTTCGCGAGCGTGGTTATGACGGTGTGGGCATCGCTGACTTGATGGCAGCGGCAGGGTTTACCCAAGGTGGGTTCTACAAACACTTCGAATCCAAGGCCGACCTGATGGCGCAAGCGTCGGCGTGCGGCCTGGCAGAGTCCGCCGCCCGCACGGCGGGGGCGTCGACCGAAGCATTCGTGAACCTCTACTTGTCGCGTGAACACCGCGATCAGCGCGCTACGGGGTGCACACTGGCGGCCTTATGCAGTGACGCGGCACGCAAGGAAGACGAGGTTCGCGCTGCATTTGCCGCCGGCATCGAGGCCCAACTAAGCGCGATGCACGAGGCAAAAGCCGACGGTGAAGAACAAGACCCAGCGGCGGCGCGTGCCGCCAACCTTGCGTTGATGGCGCAGGTGCTGGGTGGGTTGATCATGTCACGGGCCTGCCCGGACGACTCGGCACTGGCCGATGAAATCCTGGCGGCGTGTCGTGCAGACATCCAAGGGCGCCAGGACGAGGAGCAATCCTGAGGACCCCGGGCGCGCTGTTACGGCGTGCTGAGCCGTTAGAGACCGGCGTCAGCACACAGGCTCAGGGAAAAACAGGGGAGCGGCGTGGCTCCCCTGCATTGGCGCCTCAACTGCTGTGCCCGCCACCGTGGCTGTGTTCCCCTCCTTTACGTCCGGCTTGGGAGGCTTTTTCACGGTCATTGGCAAAGTTGCCACCGCTGTGTTGGCCGCCTTTACTGCCGGCTTCGGCGGCCCGTTGTGGATCGTTCTTGAAGTTCCCTCCACTGTGTTGGCCGCCTTTGCTGCCCGCTTCGTTAACGCTTGTTTGGCCTTTTTTATCCTGAGTGCTCATTGTCGTTTACCTCATGGTTATAAAGGTTATGCAGCTTTCATTAGTGAAGTTGCCTTTGGCGCACGCTAATCAGTAAAGCGTGCTGTTCAGTCTTGATGTATAGGCAAGCTTTAGAACGTCACGAAAGTTGCATTTGTATCGCGCCCGTGTGCTGGCGAACTTACGACGTGCGGCCGCCGCCATGGCTGTGCTGTCCACCTTTGCGGCCAGCTTGGGCGGCTTTTTCGCGGTCGTTGGCAAAGTTGCCGCCGGACGCTTGGCCGCCTTTACGCCCGGCCTCGGATGCGCGTTCATGATCATTGGCGAAGTTGCCAGGGTTTTTATTACTGGTAGGCATGATGCATCTCCACTATCTAATCAAGGTTGGTTATATGAGTGCCCATTGCAACAACAGGCATCAACTCCGATAACGGCACTGACGGGAATGTTTGAAGAATTTTTGAAAATGACGATGAGCGGTAGTTGCTCGGAATAACTTGTACAAAATGGTCTTGTTAACGCCGCTTCGTATAAGTTTTTAATGTGTCGGTGTGGTCTTTGATATTGAACTGATAGCTGTTATGCCGCTTCGCTTAGTTGCCGCTTCGCTTGCATATAGAGTGAACCTCTACACTCGGTGCAGGGCCTAAACGTGCATCACTGAATAGGAGGTGCCGTATGCAAACCACTTACTTCTGGGCAGGCGTGGCCGTCATTCTGGTATTGCTCGACCTGTGGATCATCAACAGCGTCTGGCGCAGCAGCAAAATCTCGCGCACTAAGCTGGGATGGACCGCATTGGTGATCCTGCTGCCGTTTGTCGGCGCGGTTATCTGGAGCATTGCCGGTCCGCGGGGTGTGACCAAGGGGCCGTCGTCACCCGAACACAGCAAAGGTTGATAACGACATGGAGAGCGGAGAGCCTCAGGGCGAACTGTGCAGTCGCCGTGACCCGGTGCGCGAAGACATGACTCTTCAGCGCAAGGTCTGGCGCTTCGAACGTTGGGGCTGGTACGGGTTGCTGCTGTTGGTGGCGTTGACCTTGGGCGGCCTGTTTTCAAAAGGGCCGCTCAGTGAGGCCCAGGTGCACAGTGCCGATGGTCAGGTGCGCGTGGAGTATCAACGCTTCCTGCGTAACGGTGCATCCGACACGCTGGTGATCCACTTACGCGGTCAACCCAACACCGCGCTTGAGGCGCGCATCGAAGGCGAGTTGCTCCAAGGGTTCAACGTCGAGATGCTGCAACCTCAACCGCTCAAGGCCAGCGCGGCGGGTCAGGGGTTCAAGCTGTGGGTGCTCAGCGACGCAGAAGGCCAGGCAGTTTTGCGTCTGAATCTGCGCAGTGACGGCGTAGGCCGTTTCGACACTCAAGTGGCGCTGGGCGCAGGGGCGGCGCTGCAATTTTCTCAGTTCATTTATCCCTAGGGGGTACACATGGATTCAGTGTTGCGCGCCGCCGCCATTTACCTGGTGCTGATGGTGCTGTTCAAAATTGCCGGTCGGCGCTCCCTGGCCGAACTCACCACCTTCGATCTGGTGCTGCTGATGGTCATCGGCGAGGCCACCCAGCAAGCCTTGTTGGGCGATGACTTTTCCCTGACCAATGCGGTGTTGGTGATTGCGACACTGATCGCCATCGACATCGGGTTGTCCCTGATCAAACAACGGTTCACCTGGTTGGCCCGGGTACTCGATGGCGGGCCAACGGTGCTGGTGGAGCATGGCCGTTTGCTGCCCGAACGCCTCAAGCGTGCTCGGCTGGATGCCGAGGATGTATTGGAGGCCGCGCGCTCTGCCCAGGGCATCGTCGAACTGAGGCAGATCCGCTTCGCCATTCTTGAACGCAACGGCAAGATCTCCGTCATTCCTTATGAGTGACGCCGTCTAGCTCTATCAGCGCACGCAGTGTGCGGGCCGAAGACTTTTGCAAGGAGGAAAGACCATGTCCATCGCCGCAGCCACCATTGACTGCCTGAAACAACACCGCTTGCTGCTCACCACCGCCGAGTCGTGCACGGCCGGCAAGATCATTACGTTGCTGTCCCAAGTCGAGGGCAGTGGTGCATGTATCGAGTGCGGGTACGTGGTGTATTCCGAGGAGGCCAAGCAACGCTTATTGGGCGTCAGTGCCTACACCATCAAGACGTTCAACCTCACCAGCTGCGAAGTGGCCCGCGAAATGGCCCAGGGCGCCTTACGCGACAGCCCTGCCCAGGTGGCTGTTGCCACTACCGGCCTGCTGGGGCCTGACAGCATCGACGGCATTCCACCGGGCACCGTGTGCTTTGCCTGGGCTTATCACCTCAACGGCGCGGTCAAGGTATTCAGCCGCAAGGAACGCTTCATCGGTTCGCGAGAACAGGTGCAGGTGCTTGCCGCTGAATACGCGTTGAAAGGCGTGGTGCGTTTTCTGGATGAGGCAGTAGGCCGTTAGGCGCGGCAGTGCTGCGGCCTTGGCGGGCAAGCTTTGCATCTGCAGAGCTTGCCCGCTCGTTGGTGTGACGCCGCAGTTCAGCGCATCTGCAAGATGATCGGCGTGCTGCTCGCCGGATCGGTGTGCTCGCGCAGTTTGCCCACATCCTTGGCCTCGACCGCGCTGCCGTGGTTGCCCCAGGTGCTACGCACGTAGGTCAGCACTTCGGCGATGTCCTGGTCGGACAGTTGCTCGCGGAAGGCCGGCATGCGATAGGCGTCCGGAACGCCGGCGGCTACTACGCGCTGGGCGCCGTTGAGAGTGATGTTGATGGCCGAGGCGGTTTCTGTGGCCAGGGCCGAAGTGGCGCCCGCCAGCGGCGGCATCCAATCGGGCTGGCCTTTGCCGTCCAGGCCATGGCAGGAAGCGCAGCGGGTGGCGTAGGTGTGGGCGCCGGGGGCGTCCGCGCGAGCGTTGGCCGCCACGGCCTGGTAGGCCCAGGGGGCGCCGTCGCGCTGTGGGTCGCCAGGCAGTGACTTGAGGTAGCGGGCGATGGCCGCCAGGTCGTCGTCGCTCATGAACTGAGTCGAGTTGTTGAACGCTTCAGTCATCGAACCGTACACCACCGCGTGCTGGTTGCGACCCGTCTTGAGGAACTGCACGATCTGCGCCTCGCTCCAGCGGCCCAGACCGGTGTTAGGGTCCTGGCGCAGGCTGGGGGCGTACCAGCCGTCGAGCAGGGCGCCGGCGAGGAACGGCTTACCGGCTTCGTCCAGCGCTTTCTCATTGAAAGCCAGGCCACGCGGAGTGTGGCAACTGCCGCAATGGCCGGGGCCCTGGACGATGTAGGCGCCACGGTTCCACAACGCATCCTGGGCTGGTTTGGCCGCATAGGGGGTGTTTGGCGCGAACAGCCCGTTCCACAGCGCAATCGGCCAGCGCATGTTCAGCGGCCAGGGGATGTCGCTGGGGAGGTTGGCCTGGTTGGCCGGTTGTACGCCCTTCATAAAGAAGGCGTACAGCGCCCGCACATCATCGTCACTGAGCTTGGCATAGGAGGGGTAGGGCATGGCCGGGTACAGCCGCCGCCCGCCCGGCGCTACGCCGTGGCGCACGGCGCGGTCGAAGTCGGCGAGGCTGTAACGGCCGATGCCGTGGGTAGGGTCCGGGGTCACGTTGGTGGCGTGGATATTACCCAGCGGCGTGGCCATTTCCAGGCCGCCGGCGAACGGTGCCTTGCCGGGCAGGCTGTGGCAGGCCACGCAGTCGCTCAGGCGCGCGACGTACTCGCCACGGCTGACCAGGGCAGGGTCAAATGCGGCGGCTGGCGCCTGCTCGAACGCGGTAACAGGTTGGCGGGTGACATACCACCCCAGCGCGCCGGCGGCGACCAGGCAGGGCACGGCCAACCAGCCGAGGGTTCTTGCGAATCGGTTATTCATGGGCGGTCTCGGTCGGTCAGCTGAAAGTGTGTCGGCTCAATGGCAGGCTGCGCACGCGCTGGCCAGTCAGTTGCGCCACGGCATTGACCACCGCTGGCGCCACGGCCGGCAGGGGTGGTTCGCCGATGCCGCCCATTTTTTCGCCGCTCTCCACGATCTTCACATGCACCTGGGCCATCCGCGAAGGTGGCAGGATCGGGTAAAGGTCGTAATTGCGCGCCCGTGGCTTGCCGTCCACATACACCGCTTCTTCCAGCAAGGTTTGCGACAGGCCCAGGGCCACGGCGCCGTTGACCTGCGCCTCGACGATGGCCGGGTTGACGATGCTGCCCGGATCGATGGCTTCCCAGATGTGATGCACCTTGACCTGGCCTTTGTCGATCGACACCTCGGCGATCACCGCCGCATGGGAGCCGAACGGCGAAGCCATGGCCACGCCCCGCGCGCGGCGAGTGCCGTCTTCGGCGGTGTAGGGGCCGCGCTTCCAGCCGCCGGACAACTCGGCCACCGCCTTGAGCAGCGTGGTCAGGCGCGGATTGTCACGCAGCAGGTGCAGGCGCAGGTCGTACGGATCGCGGCCACCTTTGTCGGCTAGCTCGTCGAGGAACGCTTCGTAGAAGAAGTCGTTGAGGGAGTTGCCCACCGAACGCCAGTAGCCGAGCATGGCCGGGCCTTTGACGTAGATCTGCGCGATGCGCTTGTTGGGGATCGCATAACTCTTGCCCGACAGCCCTTCGAGCGCCGTGGGGTCGAGTTTGTCGCCCTGTTTGCCGGCAATGGCTTCAGTAGGGCCTTCGGTGGCACTTACCGCTTCGATGGCCACGGGCAGGCCGTCGGCGTCCAGCGCGGCACGGAACTTGACCACCGCCACCGGGCGCAAGACATCGCGCAGGAATTCTTCCTCACGGCTCCAGATCAACTTGACCGGGCGACCCACCGCCTTGGCCAGCGCGATGGCCTGGGGGTAGGGGCTGGCCGAGTCATACAGGAAGTGCCGACCGAAGAAACCGCCCAACAGCGGCGAATGCAGATGGATGCGCTCGGGCGCCAGGCCGGTGCGCTTGGCAATGTCAGCGCGGAACATGTCCGGCGCCTGGTTGGGCAGCCAGATATCCAGCGAACCGTCCGGGTTGAAGCGCGCCAGTGCCGACGGCGGCTCCAGTTGTGCGTGGTTGACATATTGGTTGTGGTAGGTCGCTTCGACCTTGGTTTTGGCGCTGGACAGCGCGCCGGCCACATCGCCTTCGTTTTCATCGTCACGGGCCGGGCCTTGCTGGGCCGCGAGGAAGTCACGGTAAGCGTCGCTGGAAAAATCCGCCGGCATCGCTCGCACCGTTGAGTCGGCAGTCGGTTCCTGCCAGTCCACCTGGATCGCTTCCACCGCGCGCTTGGCGTGCCACCAACGCTCGGCCACCACCGCCACCGCGCCGGGTAATTGATGCACGGAATGCACGCCCTTCATGGCCTCGACCTGCGCCTGATTGCGCAGGCCGCCGACCGTCATGCCCAGGCGCGGCGCGTGCTGCACGGCGGCATGGAGCATACCGTCGACTTTCAGGTCGATGCTGTACTGGGCCTTGCCGGTGGACTTGTCATAGGCGTCCACGCGTTTGACCGGTTTGCCGATCCAGCGGAATTGGCTGGGGTCGCGCAGGGTGACGCTGGCCGGGTCGGGCACCGGCATGTCCAGGGCACGGCCGGCCAACTCGCCGTAGCCCAGCGAGCGGCCGGACGCGGCATGCACCACGCGGCCTGGCTGGGTGGTCAACTGTGCCACTGGCACGCCGAGCTGTTCGGCGCCGGCCTGCAGCAACATGGCGCGGGCGAGGGCGCCGAGGCGGCGCATAGTCGGGTAGCTCATGCGCACCGACATGCTGCCGCCGGTGATGCGCATGCCGTTTTCCATCACCACATAGGCGTCGCCGGGTGGCGCGGCTTCGACGATGAACGTGGCGGGGTCGGCGTCCAGCTCTTCGCCGACGATTTGCGCCATGGCGGTATGGGTGCCTTGGCCGCCTTCCATGAACGGGCTGAGCAGGCGCACGCTGCCGTCGGGGCGAATCTCCAGAAACGCCGGCACCTGGGTGCCGCGCTCGGCGCTTGCGCCGGCAGCGGCCTGGGCTCTGGACGCGCCCAGCGGCAGGCCGAAACCAATGACCAGCGCGCCGACGGCGGTACTGGCCAGAAAACGCCGGCGGGACAGGTTGATCGGTTCGCCGAGGGGCAGGCCGGGGATCAGTTCAGGCGTGTTCATCAGGCGTGCTCCTTCCCGGTGGCCAGGTCCTGCACGGCGGCGTGAATGGCGTTGTAGGTGCCGCAGCGGCACAGGTTGACCATCGCCGCATCGATCTGCTCCACCGTGGGCGCCGGGGTGTGCTTGAGCAGCGCCGTGGCAGCCATCACCTGCCCGGACTGGCAGTAACCGCACTGCGCCACTTGATGCTCGACCCAGGCGCTGACCACGCGTTTGCCGACCTCATCGGCTTCGATCGCTTCGATGGTGGTGACCTCACGGCCCACCACCCCGGCCACCGGCGTCACGCACGCACGCACCACGTTGCCGTCCACCAGCACCGAGCAGGCGCCACATTGAGCCAGACCGCAGCCGTACTTGGTGCCGGTCAGCCCCAAGTCATCGCGGATCACCCACAGCAACGGCGTGTCGGCGTCGGCATCGACCTGGTAGGTCTTCTGGTTGATTCGTAGCTCCATGGCTGGCTCACCTGCTGATCTTCGGTTAGGGGTACGGTTTTTCTTATAGGGAGGGCGATAGATCGCCCATCGTCGAACTCTAGTCGACTGCGCAAGGGCTATCTATCCGAGCACCTGAAAGTTCGGAGGATCAGGCAAGTATTCGAGAGGATTGGATGACTGTCGGCAGTCGGTGTGTTCGTGCAGGTAGCCTTGCGTTCAGGCCCAACCCTCGCGCACGGCGTTGCGGATGCCCTCCAGCAGCATTGCGAATGCCGGGTTGTCGTTGTCTTCGCGCCAGATCAGGTGCAGCTCGCTTTGCGCCCCTTCGCCTAGATCAATGTCGCGGAACACTACGTTTTTGAACACCACGCTGCTGGCGCAACGCGGTACCAGGGCCAGGCCCATGCCGGCATTGACCAAGGCCAGGATGGTCAGTGAGGAGCCCAGCCATTGCACGTAGTCCGGCGCGACGCGCGCCGAGCGCAGCAGGCCGGTAAGCAGTTCGTTGAACGGCGGGTAAGCGGCGTGGGCGTACATCAGGAAAGGTTGCGCATCCAGGTCGTGGACGCTGACCGACTCGGCATGGGCCAGGCGATGCGCGCTCGGCACCGCCAGCACAAAGGGCTCGCGCACCAGGCATTCGGTGGCGTAGCCCGGTTCCAGCAACGGCGCGCGCACGATGCCCAGGTCGATGCGCCTCGCGCGCAGGGCTTCGTATTGCTGATAGGTGTTCATCTCCGACAGGTCGATTTTGACCTGGGGCTGCTTGAGCCGCGCTTCGGCAATCACCTTGGGCAGAAACTCATACACCGCGCTGCCGACGAAGCTGATATTGACCGTACCAATGTCGCCTTCGGCAAAGCGTCGCGCGGTGATTGCCGCTTGTTGGGCGCGTTCGAGCAGGTTCTGCGCTTCGATGAAAAACGCCCGGCCGGCGGCGGTGAGGGTGACGCTGCGAGTAGTCCGCGCAAACAACGCCACGCCCAAATGATGCTCAAGCAATTGGATCTGCCGGCTCAGCGGCGGTTGGGTCATGTTCAGGCGTTCGGCGGCGCGGCGGAAATTCAGCTCGGTGGCCACCGTGGTAAAGCAGCGCAGTTGCGTCAACTCGAACATTGATCTAATCCCGGTATCAATCCCATGCCAAGTTAGATTAGACGGGAACAATGGCCGGCGTCCATGATCGATGCGTCCCTACAAAAACAATCATCGGGAGTCGCTCTTGGATACCTTCCACAATCCCCCGGACCCCGCCGTGCTTGCCCGCGCGGCCGCCAAGGTCAAGCGCCATGTGCTGCCGCTGTTCGTGGTGATGTTTATCGTCAACTACATCGACCGGGTCAACATCGGCTTTGTGCGCAGCCACATGGAGACCGACCTGGGAATTGGCGCAGCGGCCTACGGTCTGGGTGCCGGGTTGTTTTTCATTGGGTACGCGATTTTCGAAGTGCCCTCCAATCTGTTGTTGCAACGCTACGGCGCGCGGGCCTGGCTGACGCGCATCATGTTCACCTGGGGCGCGGCCGCGATGGCCATGGCCTTTGTGCAGGGCGAGACGAGTTTCTACGTGCTGCGCTTTATTCTCGGCGCCGCCGAAGCGGGGTTTTTCCCCGGCATCATTTATTACTTCACCCAGTGGCTGCCGGCCGCCGAGCGTGGCAAGGCCATGGCGGTATTTTTGAGCGGCTCGGCCATCGCCTCGGTGATTTCCGGGCCGGTGTCGGGTGCGCTGTTGAACGTGAGCGGCCTGAGCCTGCACGGCTGGCAGTGGATGTTCCTGATCGAGGGGTTTGCCTCCATCGTGCTCTGCGGGTTTGTGTGGTGTTGGCTGCAGTCCCATCCCCGCGAGGCGACCTGGCTCAGCGCGCAAGAAAAATACGCATTGGTCAGCGCCATCGACCATGAGCAGCAGGCCCGTGAAGCCGCCCAGGTCAGCCGCCCGTCGATGTTCAAGCTGTTGGCCGACAAACAGATCGCGCTGTTTTGTTTTATCTACTTCTCGATTGCCCTGACCATCTACGGCGCCACATTTTGGCTACCGAGCATGATCAAGAAAATGGGCAACCTGGGGGACTTCCAGGTGGGCCTGTTCAATTCAATTCCGTGGGTGATTTCCATCGTCGCGATGTACGGCTTTGCCTCCCTGGCCAGCAAGTGGAAGCACCAGCAGGCTTGGGTCGCACTGATGCTGGTGATCGCGGCGCTGGGCATGTTTATGTCGACCGTTGGCGGGCCGGTGTTCGCCTTTGTTGCGATCTGTTTTGCGGCGATTGGATTCAAAGCCGCCTCGGCGCTGTTTTGGCCCATCCCCCAGGGTTATCTGGATGCGCGGATCGCGGCAGCAGTGATCGCCTTGATCAATTCGGTGGGCAACCTCGGAGGTTTTGTTGCGCCCACCACCTTCGGCCTGCTTGAGCAGACCACTGGTTCCATCGAGGGCGGGCTGTATGGCCTGGCAGCGACCTCGCTGGTGGCGGCGGTGCTGGTGTTTTTTGCCCGTACCGCGCCGCACGGCGGTATGCCGCCCACGTCCGCCCATCATCACGCCTTGCGTCCAGGCCCACAGGGAGCCGCCTCTTGAAAATCGTCCGCGTCACCGTCACCCCGATTGCTTTTCGCGATCCGCCGTTGCTTAACGCCAGCGGTATCCATGAACCCTTTGCCCTGCGCTCGATCATCGAAGTGGAGAGTGACACCGGCTATATCGGCCTTGGCGAAAGCTACGGCGATGCCCCGGCGCTGGCGATCCAGCAACGGGTGCAACCGCAGTTGATCGGGCTCGATCCGTTCAACCTCAACGGCCTGCGCGCCATCGTCCAGGCCACCGTGGCCGCCCATGCACCCACAAGCCTGCCAGGAGCCGAACTGGCACCGGGTTCCCACGCCAGCAAAGCCGTGAGCAATGCTTATTCGGCGTTCGAAGTGGCCTTACTCGACTTGCAAGCCCATGCCTTGAATGTGCCACTGGTGGACCTGCTGGGTGGGGCGATCCGCGAACGCATCCCTTTCAGTGCCTATCTGTTTTTCAAATACGCCGAGCATGTCGATTCGCCCTACGCACCCGACCACTGGGGCGAGGCGCTTAATGAGCAGCAGATCGTCGCCCAGGCCCGGCACATGATCGACAGCTACGGTTTCAAAAGCATCAAACTCAAGGCCGGTGCACTGGCCCCCGAGCATGAAGTGGCGTGTATCAAGGCGCTGAAAAAAGCCTTCCCAGGCGTGCCGCTGCGCATCGACCCGAATGGCAACTGGTCCCTCGACACGGCAATCCGCATGGCCGAGTTGCTGGGCGACGACCTGCAGTATTACGAAGATCCGACCCCCGGCCTCGATGGCATGGCCGACCTGCACAAACGCACCGGGTTGGCGTTGGCGACCAACATGGTGGTCACCGACTTTGATGAGTTTCGCCGCAGCGTGGCGCAAAACAGTGTGCAGATCGTGCTTGCGGACCACCATTACTGGGGCGGCCTGCGTGACACCCAGGTGCTCGCCAGGATGTGCCAGACCTTCGGCCTGGGCGTGTCGATGCACTCCAACTCGCACCTGGGCATCAGCCTGATGGCGATGGCCCATGTGGCGGCTTCGGTGCCCAATCTTGACTACGCCTGCGACACCCACTACCCCTGGCAAGAGCCGGACGAGGAGGTGATCAAGGGCGGCAAAGTGCCGATCGTCGACGGTTGTGTGCAGCTCACCCGCGCCCCCGGCCTGGGTCTTGAGCTGGACCATGACCAGTTGGGCAAGCTGCATGATCAGTACCTGAGCTGCGGTATCCGCCAGCGCGATGACGTGAAACAGATGCAGCGGTATCAGCCGGATTGGAAAGCCGTCAAACCCCGTTATTGAAGCTGGTCGCTTCGTTTGCCCGACCGCGCAGTCATGTGCCGTCGGGTTTTTTTTGCTCCGCGGTTTTGGGCGGACGCGGGTCGGCACGTTCCTGCTCCATGGTGCGGCGAATGCGCATCAGGTCCTGATATGCCTCGGTGCGCTTAGCGTCGGCCGCTTGCTTGGCCTCGGTAAAGCGCAACCACGCGGCGGCATCCGCCAGGCTGGTGCCGATAATGTCGTAGGCCGCCTGCTCCAGGCGGTCGGCTTCGAAAAACAGTTCGGTGTTTCTCGCCAGTTGTGCATCCCAATCGGATGGTTGCGACGCTTGACGCTTGTTTGCTGCCATGGCGCTTACCTCCAGGTCGTCCTTCAGTATTGAGGGAGTGGGGTGCGTGAACGTTCAAATTAGTATCTTCCGAAAGGGAGCGACGAGGTGGATTTGACGGGTTGTACATAAAAGTCCAGTATGGATTTATAAGTACAAAAGCAACGCTGCATTTTTTCTTCACTCTTGCCAAAACCCACAACAACTTGCGAGATACCTCCATGAAGAAACGCGCCCTGATCCCCGCCCTGGCCCTCAGCCTGTTTGCGTCCAGCCATGTGCTGGCCGCCGAGAAGACCCTGCGTATTGGCATCGAAGCGGCATATCCGCCGTTTGCCTCCAAGACCGAGGAGGGCAAGATCGTCGGCTTCGACTACGACATCGGCAATGCCCTGTGTGCGCAGATGAAGGTCAAGTGTGTGTGGGTCGAAGGCGAGTTCGATGGCCTGATTCCTTCCCTCAAAGTGAAGAAAATCGACATGGCCTTGTCGTCCATGACCATTAACGAAGACCGTAAGAAGTCGGTGGATTTCACCCACAAGTACTACTTCACTTCATCGCGCCTGGTGATGAAGGACGGCGCGGTGGTGGATGACCAGTACGCCAGCCTCAAGGGCAAGACCGTCGGCGTGCAGCGCGCCACCACCACCGACCGTTACGCCACCGAGGTGTTCGAGCCCAAGGGCATCAACGTCAAGCGTTACAGCAATAACGAAGAAATCTACATGGACCTGGCGGCGGGGCGCCTGGATGCGATCTTTGCCGACACCATCCCATTGAACGACTTCCTGCAGATGCCGCGGGGCAAGGGCTACGCCTTTGTCGGCCCGGAACTCAAAGACCCGAAATACGTGGGTGAAGGCGCGGGAATCGCGGTGCGTAAGGGCAATACCGCGTTGGTCAGCGAACTCAACAGTGCCATCGACGGGATTCGCGCCAGTGGCGAGTATCAGAAAATCTCGCAGCAGTACTTCAAGTCGGATATCTACGGCGACTGAAAGACCGCCATCGGGGGCAAGCCCCCTCCCACAGGGAATGGCTGATGCCCCAAGTGTGGGAGAGGGCCTCCTCCCAAAGGCAATTCCCCTTCCACAGCGTATGGCTGATGCCCGGTGCTCCAAGTGTGGGAGAGGGCAAGCCTCCTCTCACAGGCAATTCCTCCTTCCACAGGGTATGGCTGATGCCCGGTGCTCCAAGTGTGGGAGAGGGCAGGCCTCCTCCTACAGGCAATTCCCTG
The DNA here is from genome assembly GCF_030209215.1 of Pseudomonas sp. efr-133-TYG-23. NCBI lineage: Bacteria > Pseudomonadati > Pseudomonadota > Gammaproteobacteria > Pseudomonadales > Pseudomonadaceae > Pseudomonas > Pseudomonas sp. efr-133-TYG-23. Next base: position 70,235 of record NZ_JARVSL010000014.1, read on the forward strand.
TTCCACGGGGTATGGCTGGTGCCTGGTGCTCCAAGTGTGGGAGAGGGCCTCCTCCCAAAGGCAATTCCCCTTCCACAGCGTATGGCTGATGCCCAGTGCTCCAAGTGTGGGAGAGGGCAAGCCTCCTCTCACAGGCAATTCCCCTTTCACAGGGTATGACTGATGCCCGGTGCTCCAAGTGTGGGATAGGGCAGGCCTCCTCCTACAGGCAATTCCCTGTTCCACAGGGTATGGCTGGTGCCCAGTGCTCCAAGTGTGGGAGAGGGCAGGCCTCCTCCTACAGGCAATTCCCTGTTCCACGGGGTATGGCTGGTGCCCGGTGCTCCAAGTGTGGGAGAGGGCAGGCCTCCTCCTACAGGCAATTCTCTGTTCCACGGGGTATGGCTGGTGCCTGGTGCTCCAAGTGTGGGAGGGGGCTTGCCCCCGATAAATGTCAGGCACCACTGCAATCAGGCCCGTTACCTCGTTCGATCAGCCCTTGAGCTCCTTCAAGTGCTTGTAGACCGTCGCCCGCCCCATGCCCAGCACATTGGCCACGTAGTTCGAGGCGCTCTTGCCCTTGAACGCGCCTTCGGCGTGCAGCGCCAGTACCAGTTCGCGCTTGTGGTCGCGGGTCAGCAGGTTCAGGCTCAGTTGACGTTCGCGCAGCCAAGCGTGGAGGAAGGTGTTGATGCGCTCCTGCCAGTCATCGCGAAACAGGGCGTCCGGCTGCGGGATCAGTTTGCTCGGCGACAGGAACAGGTCCAGCGCAGCCTTGGCGTTTTCGAACAGGGAGATATTCAAGTTGATGCACAGCACCGCCAACGGACGATCCTGGGCGTCGCGCAGGACAGTGCTCAGGCTGCGAATTTTCTGACCGTCCCAGTTGAGCTTTTCATACGGGCCGATATTCACTTCGCTGATTTCCTCGCTGAGCATGTCCTCCAGCGCCGAGTCATCGCCGATGGCGCGTTTGGACAGGTTGTTGGCGATGTAATCGACGGTTTGTGTGCGCAGGTCATGCAGCACTACTTCGGCATGGGGGAAAAACAGCGTGGCGATCGCATCGGCAATCGCGCGGAAATTCTGCAGGGCTTTGTCGTGTTCGGCGGTGTTCATCAATGGGGCTCCAGGCGGGCGGGAGAGAGCATATCAGCGTCCAGACCGAAGCGGGTCAGTGCCTGGGGCAGCGGTACTCCGCGCACCAGTGCCGCGCTGGCCTGGCCCATGGCCGGTGAAGTCTGAATCCCATAACCGCCTTGCGCCGCGACCCAGTACAGCCCCGGCACCTGGGGATCGAAGCCGCTGAGCAGATCGCCATCGTGCACAAAACTGCGCAGCCCGGCCCAGGTGCGAGTGGGGCGGCGGATGCTCAGGGTGGTGGCTTCTTCGATCTGGTAGATGCCCATGGCGATATCCAACTCTTCGGGCTGCACATCCTGTGCCTGCACCGGGTCGGCATTGGCCGGCGAGCCGAGGAACATGCCAGCGTCGGGCTTCATGTAGAAGGCTTCGTCCAGCGCTACGAGCATCGGCCAGGCATGGCTGTCCACGCCTTCGGGGCCGGCGAAGATAAACGCCGAGCGGCGCTTGGGTTGCAGGCCGATGGACGCGGCGCCGGCCAGTCCGCCGATATGGTCGGCCCAGGCGCCGGCGGCGTTGATGATGATCGGCGCGGTGAAGGTGGCGTCCTGGGTGCTGACCTGCCAGAGCCCGGCACTGTCGCGACTCAAGCCCAGCACCTCGCTGTCGGTGCGCACGTCGCCGCCGTTGCGTCGGATACCGCGCAGATAGCCTTGGTGTAGGGCGTCGGTGTCGATGTCGCTGGCGGTGGGGTCGTAGATCGCGCCGTGGACTTTTTCCCGCCGCAGGATCGGTAACATCTCACAGGCTTCATCGGCGCTCAGTTGCACGACCTGCTCCACAGTAGCCTTGGCGCTCAGATATTGCGCGTTCAATTCGGCCGGGTCGCCGCTGAAGTCCACGGTCATTTCGCCCCGTGGCGTGAGCAGCGGGTGTTCACAGAAACCGGCAGGCGGATGGTCGAAAAAGTCGCGGCTGGCCAGGGTCAGCGCGCGCACTTGCGGGGTGCCATAGGCGGCGGTATAGAGCGCCGCCGAACGCCCGGTGGAGTGATAGGCCGGGTGGCTTTCACGTTCCAGCACGATCACCTTGCCGTGGGGCGATAACCAGAACCCCGTGGAGGCGCCGGCAATGCCACCGCCGATGATGAGGTAGTCCGCGTGGTTCATAGCTGTCTCCAGAGGGCATTGGCCAGGGCGATGTCTTCCAGGCCCAGGCCGATGGAACGGAAGAAGACGTGGCGATCATAGGTCGGGCGCGGCACCAGGTCACTGAGCAGCTCGGGTAGGTCGCCGAGCACCATGCGGGGGTGCCAGCCGTGCTGTTCGGCGGCGATCAGCATTTCGCCGGCTGCGGTGGGGGTGGTCTGGCGATAGTCGCAGAACACCTGCATGCCCGTGAGGCTGTGGGGCGGCACCTCATGGGCGCGCGGGGCATTGGTGCTGATGGAGGTGATCAGCGCCGGTTTGCTCAGGCGTGTCGGGTCGAGCACGGGGCCTGCAGAGGAGGTACACAGCAGGATCACATCGGCGTCGTCCACGGCGGCCTCGCAGCTGGCGGCGATGCTCAGGCGCGGGTCCAGGCAGTGGAGGGCGTCGTGATTGGCCGTGACCGCGCTGGGCGAAAACAGACGGATGCTCTGCCAGTCCCGCAGGTTCTTCACATACTGCACATGGGCCTGGGCGACTTTGCCGCTGCCGATAATCGCCAAGCGTTGGGCCTGCGGTGCGGCCAGTGCGTCCACCGCCAACGCCGTAGTGGCGGCGGTGCGCGCAGTGGTCAGTTCGGCGGCGTCGCACAACAACAATGGCTGGCCGGTGTGCATCGACATCAGCAGAGTCCACGCCGTTACCAGCGGCCCTTGTTCGCGCACGATGTAGGGCGAAGTCTTGACCCCATACACACCCTCATTGGCCAACACACCGAGGTAGTTGATGAAGTCACCGGCGCCGTGGGGGAATTGCACAAGCTGCTGCGCTGGCTGCACCGCGTGCCCGGCAGCCAGATCGCGGAACAGCGCGCGCAGGATCTGCGGTATGTCGAGGCGGTCCAGGTGTTCGCGGGCCTGAGTCTGGTCGATCACAAAAGGAGGAGTGAGCATGGGGGTCTCCGACGTAAACTAATTTGTCCATTATGGACTTTTAGTTCTTTCTGGCAACGGCTAAGTTTTACCCTTTGAATGCAAACCCACCGGATAGCCTGTCTTTCAGATACCCCACCAGCGCACTTACCGACTTGGGCACATGGGGTGAGTACGGGCGGATCAAATAGATCTCATCGGCAAACGCGCCCTTGAGCGTCCAGCCCTTGAGTACATGTACCAGTTTGCCGCTGGCCAGGGCGGCGTGGGCGCTGAAGTCAGGGAGCAGGGCGATGCCCAGGTGGTGCAGGGCCGCATCGCGCAAGGCTTCGCTGTTGTTGGTGGCGAAGCTGCCGGCGATGGGCACCGTGATGCGTTCGACGTTTTTGTGGTTGCGTTCGAAGGTCCAGGCCGGTTGGTCGGCACCGCGCGGGTAGAACAGGCAGTTGTGCGCCGACAGCTCGTCGGGCTCGCGCGGTTCGCCGTGGTATTGCAGGTAATCCCGGGTGGCCACCAGCACCGAGCCGGTGTCGCACAGCTTCCAGGCCACATGGGTTTCCGGCACCTGAAAACCATGACGTACCGCCAGGTCATAGCCTTCGGCGGCGAGTGAACTGAGGGCATCGGACACGTCCAGTTGGATACGCACCTGTGGGTATTGCTGCAGGAACCCCGACAGGTGCGGCACCAATTGCTGGCGAGCAAATGCCACTGGCGCGGTGAGGCGCACCAGGCCGCGGATCTCTCCTGCGGCGTCGCGCACCGACGAAAAGCTGCGGGCAATCTGTTCGTAGGCACTGCGCACGTCACGGGTCAATGAACGCCCTGCATCGGTCAGCCGCACACTGCGGGTGGTGCGCGTCACCAGGCGGGTACCGGTGGCTTTTTCCAGGTCGGAAATCCGCTGGCTTACGGCCGACTTACTCACCCCCAGACGCGCGGCGGCGGCGGTGTAGGTGCCGTGTTCTTCCAGCACGGAAAGCCAGTGTATGTGGGTCCACAAGCCTTCGATCTCGGATTTTTCCATGGCTGTATTGTTCGCCTATAAGGACAATAAGTTCTGGATTCTGCTCTGGTTAGGAACAAAGCGAAAGCCTAAGGTGTGTACCAACGCTAACCACCTGGATCGACTGCCATGACCCACACCATCGAGCACTACATCAACGACCAGCGCGTTTCCCGCGATGATCGCTACCAGGATGTCTACAACCCGGCCACCGGCGAGAAAACCGCCCGCGTTGCGCTGGCCAGCCACCAGACTGTGTCCGAGGCCGTCGCTGCCGCCCAGGCCGCTTTCGCCGGCTGGGCCGACACCCCGCCGATCCGCCGCGCCCGCGTACTGTTCCAGTACCTGCACCTGCTGCGTGAACGCAAAGACGACCTGGCGCGGATCATCGTCGCCGAACACGGCAAGGTGTTCACCGACGCCCAGGGCGAAGTCGACCGTGGCATCGATATCCTCGAATTCGCCTGCGGCATTCCCAACCTGCTCAAGGGCGAGCATTCCGACCAGGTTTCCCGGGGCATGGACAACTGGACTATGCGCCAACCCCTGGGCGTGGTGGCGGGCGTCACGCCGTTCAACTTCCCGGTGATGGTACCGATGTGGATGTACCCCATCGCCATTGCAGCGGGTAACACCTTCATCCTCAAACCCAGCCCCACCGACCCGAGTGCGTCGTTGTTCATGGCCGAGCTGCTGCGTGAAGCCGGCCTGCCCAAGGGCGTATTCAACGTGGTGCAAGGCGACAAGGAAGCGGTGGATGCACTGATCGAACACCCGGACGTCAAGGCCGTGAGCTTCGTCGGCTCCACACCGATTGCGCAGTACATCTACGAAACCGGCGCGCGCCACGGTAAGCGCGTGCAGGGCCTGGGCGGCGCGAAAAACCACATGGTGGTAATGCCCGACGCCGACATCGAAAAAACCGTCGACGCCTTGATGGGCGCCGCTTACGGCAGTGCCGGCGAACGCTGCATGGCGATTTCCGTGGCGGTGCTGGTGGGCGATGTGGGTGACAAAGTCATCGCCGCCCTGACCGAACGCGCCAAGCACCTGCGCATCACCGACGGCCGCGACCTTAAAGCCGAAATGGGCCCCATCGTCTCCCGCGCAGCCCTGGAACGCATCAGCGGCTACATCGAACAAGGCGTGCAAGCCGGCGCACAACTGCTGCTGGACGGCCGCGACTACGTGCCCAACGAACCGGGTCTGGAAAACGGCTTCTGGCTCGGCGCGACACTGTTCGATCACGTGACCAAAGAGATGAGCATCTACCGCGAAGAAATCTTCGGCCCGGTACTGGCCTGCGTGCGCGTGAATGACTTCGCCGAAGCGGTAAAACTGGTTAACGACCACGAGTTCGGCAACGGCGTCAGCTGCTTCACCCGCGACGGCCACATCGCCCGCGAATTTGCACGACGCATCGAAGTGGGCATGGTCGGCATCAACGTCCCGATCCCGGTGCCGATGGCCTGGCACGGCTTTGGTGGTTGGAAGAAGAGCCTGTTCGGCGACATGCATGCTTACGGCACTGAAGGCGTGCGCTTCTACACCAAGCAGAAGTCGATCATGCAGCGCTGGTCGGAGAGCATCGAACAGGGCGCTGAGTTTGCGATGCCGGTTTCCAAATAACATAGTTGGGAGGGTAAATGTGGGAGGGGGTAAACCCCTCCCACCTCTGGATATTTTCACTCAAGAGTTGACGCCCAGGCGAATGCCGAATACTGTATATAAACACAGTGTTTAGGCGCTGATTGTCCAGGAAGGACACTTCAGCCCCGCTGGGCACTGTGTGTAGGTCAATGGATCAACTCAATACGCTGGCTCGCTATGACGGGCCGTATCCAAGCGTCAATGAAAAGGACTTCATCATGAAACACGCCACTATTATCCCCACTCGCTGGACACGCGCAGATGCGCTCAAAGTGAATGAAAATGACCCCACCACGACTCAACCGCTGGTGCCTGCCGACTTCCCGGTGATGAGTGACACGGTGTTTATCTGGGACACCATGCCCTTGCGCACCCTGGACGGCACGGTGGTTTCGGTTAACGGCTGGTCCGTGATCTTCACCCTGACGGCCGACCGTCGCCCCCATGATCCGCAATTCATCAATGCCGATGGCCGCTACGATATCAAGCGCGATTGGGAAGATCGCCATGGTCATGCGCGCATCTGCTACTGGTACTCGCGCACCGGCAAAGACTGGATCTTCGGCGGCCGCGTGATGGCCGAAGGGGTATCGCCGACCACGCGTGAATGGGCAGGTACACCGATCTTGCTCAATAACAACGGCGACATCGACCTGTATTACACCTGCGTCACTCCGGGCGCGACGATTGCCAAGGTCCGAGGCCAGGTGGTCACTTCCCAAAGCGGTGTCGAGCTGCGCGGTTTCACTCAGGTAAAGGCCCTGTTTGAAGCCGATGGCACCTACTACCAGACCGAAGCGCAGAACGCGACATGGAACTTCCGCGACCCCAGCCCGTTTATCGATCCCAAGGACGGCAAGCTGTACATGGTGTTCGAAGGCAACGTAGCAGGTGAGCGCGGCACTCACGAAGTGGGCGCGAACGAACTGGGCCTGGTGCCGCCAGGGCATGAACATGTGGGCGGTGCCCGTTACCAGGTGGGTTGCATCGGCCTTGCGGTGGCCAAGGACCTCAATGGCGATGAATGGGAACTCCTGCCGCCCCTGGTCACCGCCGTCGGGGTGAATGATCAGACCGAGCGGCCGCACTACGTGTTTCAGGACAACAAGTACTACCTGTTTACCATCAGTCACAAGTTCACCTATGCCGATGGCATAACGGGCCCGGATGGGGTCTACGGGTTTGTCGGCGATCATCTGTTCGGCCCCTACACACCGATGAACGCTTCGGGCCTGGTTCTGGGCAACCCGCCGTCGCAGCCGTTCCAGACCTATTCGCACTGCGTGATGCCCAATGGCCTGGTCACATCGTTTATCGACAGCGTGCCCACCGCCGGCGACGACTACCGCATCGGCGGCACCGAAGCGCCGACGGTCAGGATTGTGCTCAAGGGTGATCGTTCGTTCGTGCAGGAGGCTTATGACTACGGTTACATCCCGCCGATGCGCGATGTGGTGTTGGACCAATGACAGCAGCGCAACGGTCAGCCTGATTCATCAGGTGTAAACCAACCCGACTGTAAGAGGGGGCTTGCCCCCGATGGCGGTGGATCAGTCAGCTTCTGTGTAGCTGACCCACTGCTATCGGGGGCAAGCCCCCTTGTATGTTTAGACTTGAAGGGGTGGGTGGGACTAAAA
>NZ_JARVSL010000028.1:0-75266 GCF_030209215.1 Pseudomonas sp. efr-133-TYG-23
TACCGGCCTGTCACGCCGGGGGTCGCGGGTTCGAGTCCCGTCCGCTGCGCCATATCTGCCTCAAGGCCCACTGAACGCCTTGAAGCACAAAGCAAGCTAAAAGCTGTTTTGATCCGATAGCAAAAACCCTGGTCGAAAGACCGGGGTTTTTTGTTTGTGCGATTTGCAACGGATTTTGGAGCCGGCGAACCGGCTCCAACGACCTATTCAGAAGCCCAGCTTGTCCCGCAACCCGTAATACCACGCCCCCATTGCCGCAAACGGCGTACGCAACAGTTGCCCGCCCGGGAAGGGGTAGTGCGGCAGGTCGGCGAATGCGTCAAAGCGCTCTGCCTGGCCTCTCAAAGCCTCCGCCAGTACCTTGCCTGCCAAGTGCGTGTACGTCACGCCATGGCCGCTGCAGCCTTGGGAATAGTAGATGTTGTCGCCCAGGCGCCCGACTTGCGGCAAGCGAGACAGCGTCAGCAGGAAGTTACCCGTCCAGGCGTAGTCGATCTTCACGTCCTTGAGTTGTGGGAACGCCTTGAGCATTTTCGGACGGATGATCGCCTCGATGTTGGCTGGGTCGCGCGCGCCATACACCACGCCGCCGCCGAAGATCAGGCGTTTATCGCTGGTTAGGCGATAGTAGTCGAGCAAGTAATTGCAATCTTCGACGCAGTAATCCTGCGGCAGCAGCGAATTGGCCAAGTCATCGCCCAGCGGCGCAGTGGTGATGACTTGGGTGCCACACGGCATCGACTTGGCCGCCAACTCCGGCACTAGGTTACCCAGATAGGCATTGCCCGCAACGATGATGAACTTGGCTCTGACCTTGCCTTCGGCGGTATGCACCACGGGGCTCGCGCCTCGCTCGATACGCACCGCCGCCGATTGCTCGTAGATCGTGCCACCCAGGGATTCCACGGCGGCGGCTTCGCCCAATGCCAGGTTGAGCGGATGGATATGGCCGCCGCTCATGTCTAGCAGACCGCCTACGTAGTTCTCGCAGGCCACCACCTCGCGGATACGACGCTCGTCCAGCAGCTCTAGTTGTGTATGGCCGTAGCGTTCCCACAGACGCTTTTGCGACTCCAGATGGGCCATGTGCTTGCTGTTGAGCGCGGCGAAAACTCCACCATCTTTCAAGTCGCACTGAATCTGGTACTTGGCCACCCGTTCGCGAATGATCTTGCCCCCTTCGAACGCCATTTGCCCCAGCAACTGCGCCTGCTTGGGCCCGACGCTGCGCTCGATCACGTCGATATCGCGGCTGTAGCTGTTGACGATCTGTCCGCCATTGCGGCCCGAGGCGCCGAAACCCACTTTCGCGGCCTCCAGTACCGTAACGCGAAAGCCGTGCTCCAGCAGGAACAGTGCGCTGGAAAGACCGGTATAGCCGGCGCCAATCACACACACATCGGTTTCGACCTCGCCTTGCAGCACAGGGCGAGGTGTAACGGCGTTGGCGGAAGCGGCGTAATACGACTGGGGGTAGGGGGTGTTCGCCATCCTGGAACCTCTGTTTTATATTTTTTACGAGTGCGTCGATCCTACCTGAGTTGAAAATCGGCTGCCAGCCATGCAAAAACTGCGGGTGATGTGGCCCTCGATAAAAAATTCGCATATTCATAGGGTTAGCTACGAAAAAGATGTTGACACACCTTCGGAATTCCGTAGAATGCCGCCTCACAGCAGGCACGTAGCTCAGTTGGTTAGAGCACCACCTTGACATGGTGGGGGTCGTTGGTTCGAGTCCAATCGCGCCTACCAAACAAAATCCGCTCTGCTGGGCGGTCTAGAAGGGCTCACCGAAAGGTGGGCCCTTTTTTGTTGTCGAAATTACCGCAATGGAAATGGACAGCAAGACTAAAGTCCCCGGTAATCAAGCCGATAAAGTGAGCAATCTCTCGTTATCGGACATTCGACATGCTTATCAATGTTGGTAATTCCAGCTCCGTAGTCGTCCCGCAGACCACGTCTATCACCAGTGAGACAACCAAGAACGAAGACACCGGGGCCCTGACCATTCGTATGGATCCAAAAGCCACGGGGGCTGCTGCGAACGGCGGGGACCAGGCTCTATCCGGCACGCAGGAGTCAGATCAGGTCAAAGAGTTGAAAAAACAGATCGAGCAACTGCAAAAGCAGCTTCAGCAGGCTCAGGAGGCGTTGCAGAGAGCCCAGTCCAGCAAACAAAGTGAAGAGGCCAAGGCTGTGGCTGTCATGGCGGCTCAAACACAGATTTCGACCATAAACGCGGCATTGCAGACGGTTACCGCGGCGCTTTTGCAGGCCGTCATGGCCGAGAGCGGCAGCGGGAAGGGGTCAATGCTCAGCACCACGGCTTGAACTGATCGTAAAGGGTCGTTGTAGAACGGAGCCACGGGGCGCCAAACTATTTTTTGACTCCGGTTGTCTATGAGGCAGGAAGTCCGTTTTCTCCTCTATCAAGCCGACAGGATTTAGCCCCGTGACTCATCAACCAAAAGATCTCCACACCCGCGTGGATAACTCTGAAACCGGTGATATCACATCGGCAGGTAAGAACATCTTCTTTGCTGCCGTCGGCACCACGCGTATGCCCATGATCGTCACCGATCCCAATCGCGAAGATAATCCGATCATTTTTGCCAACCAGGCCTTCCTGGATATGACCGGTTACAGCGCCGACGAAATCTACGGGCGCAACTGCCGCTTTCTACAAGGCCCGGATACTGACCCCGAGGTGGTGGGCCAGATCAAGCAATCCATCAGTGAAGAAGAAGACGTCGCGGTCGAGTTGCTCAACTACCGCAAAGACGGCTCGACGTTCTGGAACGCGTTGTTCATTTCGCCGGTGTACAACGAATCCAATCAGTTGATGTACTTCTTCGCTTCGCAGCTGGACGTCAGTCGCCGCCGCGATGCCGAGGACGCGCTGCGTCAGGCGCAGAAAATGGAAGCGCTGGGCCAGCTCACCGGCGGTATTGCTCACGACTTCAATAACCTGCTGCAGGTCATCGGCGGCTATGTCGAGATGGTCGACCGCGCCGTGCGCAAGCCTGTGCTAGACGAAGATCGTGTGATTCGCAGCCTGAGTATGACCAAAGGGGCGGTAGAGAAAGCGTCCACGCTGACGCAGCAGTTGCTGGCGTTTTCCCGCAAGCAGAAGTTGCAGGGGCGAGTGATCAACCTCAATCATTTCGTCGAGCTGGCCAGACGCTCCGCTGAGCGGGTGATGGGCGACAACATCGATTTTCGCACCGACCTGCAAACCGATCTGTGGAACTGCCGCATCGACCCGACCCAGGCCGAGCTGGCCATCCTCAATATCGTGATCAATGCGCGCGACGCCTTGGTGGAGCGTGAGCAGCCTGCCTTGGCTATCGAGACCCGCAATATCCAAGTGCGCGAACTCAGCTCCATGTCCTACGACGGGCTGATGCCGGGACGCTATGTCAGTATGGCCTTGACCGACAATGGCTGTGGGATGCCCGACAGTATTCTTACGCGGGTTATGGACCCGTTCTTCACCACCAAGGATGAAGGCAAGGGCACCGGCCTGGGCTTGTCGATGGTCTACGGCTTTGCCAAGCAGTCCGGCGGCGCTGTGCGGATTTACTCCGAGGAGGGCCTTGGCACCACGGTGCGCTTGTATTTCCCGGCGGATGAAGCCGGCGTGTCGGCCCAGGAAGAGCCCAAGGTGTCGGAAGCCCGCAGCGGTTCGGAACGTATCCTGATCGTCGAGGACCGCCCGGATGTCGCGGAGCTGGCGCGCATGGTGCTGGAGGACTACGGCTATCACACCACCATCGCCTACGGCGCTGCCGAGGCATTGGACGTGTTGGCCAGGGAAGAGCGTTACGACTTGCTGTTCTCCGACGTGATCATGCCCGGCGGCATGAATGGGGTGATGCTGGCGCGGGAGGTCTGCCAGTTGTACCCCGACATGAAAATCCTGCTGACCACTGGTTACGCGGAAAACGCCATTGAACGCACCGACCTGGGCGGCGCGGAGTTCGAGGTGATCTCCAAGCCGTGTTTGCCCAATGTGCTGGCCAAGAAGGTCAGGTATGTGCTCGATGGTCCCAACGGCGTAAGCTGAGCCTTGTGTAGGGGGCGTTGCCGACGACGCGCCCCCATTCCCTCCGATACCCACAAAATTTATTGGATCGCAGCAACAATTTTTCTTGTTGGACACCTCCCGCCTCCAGGCAGCAAAGTTGCCGCCACTGACGCTCGACCTTCCGGGTCAACAATAAAAAACCGAGCCGACTGCACGCCACCTCTTGCTGTGAACCCTTTGTTCACATCCTGCTGTAATGGCGCCGCAGCGCGCATTTAAAGGACCTCTTCGTCATGCAAACTGTTGTGAATCTATGGCCGTTGATTGGCGTGCTCGTCATCGTGGTCGGCTTTGTTTTGCGCTTCAATCCGCTGCTGGTGGTCACCGCTGCCGCGATCGCCACCGGGCTTGCTGCTCACTTTCCCCTGGAAAAAATCCTCGCCTCCATGGGGGATGGCTTCCTTCAGACCCGTGCCCTACAGCTAATTCTATTGTTACCGTTGGCAGTCATCGGACTGCTGGAGCGTCATGGGTTGCGTCTGCATGCGCAGAACTGGATCGCACGGTTCCAGCGCGCCACGGTCGGGCGCTTGTTGATCATCTATCTGTTCGTACGCGAATCCACTGCGGCCATGGGCCTGACCAGCCTGGGCGGGCATCCGCAGATGGTGCGGCCGCTGCTGGCGCCGATGGCTGAAGGTGCGGCGGAAAAGCGCTACGGCAAACTGCCGGACAAAGTGCGTCACAAGGTGCTGGCCATGTGTGCGGCCACAGACAACGTTGGGCTGTTCTTCGGTGAAGACATCTTTGTGGCGTTCGGCGCCATCGCGCTGATGCACACGTTCCTGCTGGGCTCGGGGATCGATGTGGAGCCGCTGCACATTGCGGTATGGGGCATTCCCACGGCGATCTGTGCATTTATCGTGCATGGGATCCGGCTGCACCGCTTCGACCGACGGCTCACCCGCGAGCTGACGCCCAGCGTGAAGGCTGTGGAGGCGGCGCAATGATTATTTCGATTCAATACCTGTACTGGCTGGCCGGGGTGCTGCTGTTGATTACGGCAGGCATGATTGTGCTGGATCGCAGCCACCCCAAGCGTTGGTCCAGCGCGCTCTTTTGGCTGCTGTTCGCGATTCCGTTTCTGGTGGGGGAGCGTCTGCCCTCGGTGGTGGTCGGTGCCGGCGTGGTGGTAATGGCATTGATCGCCGGTTTCGGCGGTGTGGGGCGTGGCACCCATGCTGAACTGCATGACAAGGCCACCCGTGCCAGTGCCGGTCGCCTGGGGCACAAGTTGTTTATTCCAGCGTTGGCTATTCCCCTGACCACGGTGATCGGTTCGGTCTTGCTCAAGCACACCGAAATCGGCGGCGTGCCGTTGCTGGACCCGAAAAACACTACCTTTGTGTCCCTCGGTATCGGCTGTCTGATCGCCCTCGGCCTGGCCTGTTGGCTGACCCGCGATACACCGGTGCAAGCCTTGCGCGAGTCGCGTCGCCTGACCGAAGCCCTGGGCTGGGCCATGGTCTTGCCGCAGATGCTGGCCATGCTCGGCCTGTTGTTTAACGAGGCTGGGGTGGGCACGGCGGTCGCCCATGTCACCACTACCTACATCAACCTGGATTTCAAGTTGGTGGCGGTGATGGTCTATGTGCTGGGGATGGCGTTGTTCACAGTGATCATGGGCAACGGTTTCGCGGCGTTCCCGGTGATGACCGGCGGCGTCGGTGTACCGGTGCTGGTGGGGATCTACGGCGGCAACCCAGCGGTCATGGCTGCCATCGGTATGTTCTCCGGCTACTGCGGTACGCTGATGACCCCGATGGCCGCCAACTTCAATATCGTCCCGGCGGCCTTGCTGGAACTGCCGGACAAGAACGCGGTGATCAAAGCGCAACTGCCGACTGCCTTGATGATGCTGGTGGTCAATATCGTCCTGCTTTACCTGTTGATGTGAGGCCACTATGCACACTGTGTTGCTGACGGGATTTGAGCCCTTCGATCAAGACCCGGTGAACCCGTCCTGGGAGGCTGTGCGCCAGTTGGATGGCCTGCAACTGGACGACGACGTGCGGATCGTCGCGCGGCGGCTGCCCTGTGCCTTTGCCACGGCCCCGGAATGTCTGCTGCAAATGATCAACGAACTGCGCCCGGCGATGGTTATCGCCACGGGGCTGGGGCCTGGGCGTAGCGATATTTCCATCGAAAGGGTGGCGATCAACCTCAACGATGCGCGTATCGCCGATAACCTCGGGGCGCAGCCGATCGACACGGCGGTGGTGACGGATGGCCCGGCGGCGTACTTCACCACGCTGCCGATCAAGGCGATGGTGCGGGCGGTGCGCGAGGCTGGGGTAGCCGCTTCGGTGTCCCATACAGCGGGTACGTTCGTGTGCAACCAGGTGTTCTATCGCCTGCAGCATGCGCTCGTCGGCTCTGGTGTGCGCAGCGGCTTTATTCATGTGCCGCGCTTGCCAGGGGGCAGCGAGCCGTCCATGCCGTTGACGACCCTGGTCGAAGGACTGCGCGTCGCGGTGACGGCAGCCTGGCAGACCTCGGTGGATGTGGTGGAGGCGGGCGGTCAGGTAAGTTGATCGGGGCGCTGCTTTCAATGCGTCGCCGTGCAATTTCAACTACAGTTCAAGGACGTTTCTGCCCTGGAAAAATCGCCATGCTCAAGTGCTCGAAATTTGCGTCTGTTGTGCTAATGCTTGCGTTGTCTGCCGGGAGTGGTCTCGCCTTGGCCGATCCTGGCAACGGCCATGGGAATGGCAAGGGCGGCGGTAACGGCAAAGGCAATAACCCTGGCGGTCAGAACTACGACAAACCCAAAGGCAAAGGTGCCTCGGGCAGTCATGGGCCCAACGTGGATCGCAGCAGCGTACTGAGTGTGCTGGGCGGTTATCGCGACTATTGGAGCCCCGGCCCGGCCTTGCCGCCGGGGATCCAGAAGAACCTGGCACGCGGCAAACCGCTGCCGCCGGGTATCGCGAAAAAACTCGATGGCCGCTTGCTGGGCCAGTTGCCACATTACGATGGCTACGAATGGCAGCAGGCGGGCACTGACTTGATCCTGGTGGCCATTGCTTCGGGCATCATCTACGAAGTCCTCAATGGTGCGTTCAACTGATCAGTCCGCTTCACGCCCGGGGAACAACAGCTCGAAACAGGTGACACCGTTCTGGCTGCTGACGCTGTAGCGGCCATTGTGCAACTGCATGATGGTCGCCACGATCGACAGGCCCAACCCGTTGGAGTGAGCCGAACGTTCCCGCGACTCATCCACTCGATAAAAACGCTCGAACAGACGCGGCAGGTGTTCGGCCGCAATCGTCTCCCCCTGATTGCTGACCCGCAGGATGAGGCCCTCATCCGTGGGCATCGCCTCGATACGCAGCTCTGAATGCGCGGCGCCGTACTTGATCGCATTAGCGCACAGGTTCGCCAGGGCGCGCCGCAGTAGCATGGGCTCGGCCCAGATTTCCCCTTGGCCAGCGGCGAGAATGCGCATCCCCCGATCACTTGCCAGCCCCTCGAAGTATTCCGCGATGCGTTCCACTTCATCTGCGGCGCTGAGTGCCTGGCGTTGGCGCAGGGCGCTGGCCGGGTCAGTGCGTGCGAGGAACAGCATATTGTCGAGCATGCGCGCCAGCCGTTCGAGTTCTTCGACATTCGAGGCCAACAGTTGCTGATAGCTATCGACGCTGCGCTGTTGATGCAGGGCAACCTGGGTTTCCCCCAACAAGTTGTTGATAGGCGTGCGTAGTTCATGGGCCATGTCGGTCGACACCTGGCTCAATTGCGCAAAACCCTTGGCCAGGCGTTCGAGCATGGTGTTGAAGGCATCGATCATCGGCAATAGTTCTTTCGGCGCGCCCCGGCTGTCGAGACGTTCGGCCAGGTTGCCGACGCCGATCCCTTGGGCATGCTGCGCCAACCGTCGCAACGGCAGCAGGCCGCGATGCACCAGTAGATAGCCGGCCAGCGCCAGGGCCAGTGCGGCGATACCTGCCAGGATATACACACTCAATCGATAACTGGCGAGCATGGCGGTACGTTCGGTCATCAAGCGTCCGCTGGTAACTTGCAGGTTGCCCAGGTCGCCGGAGTCGATAGACGCGGCAAGGGCGGCCAAAGGAACGCCGTTGACACCAGGCAGGTGCTGCACATCGGTAAGGTCCAGGACATGGCCTTTGGGCACCGGTGTAACCGCCGGCAAGTCGATATTTCCGGGATTCACCAGCAGCAATGGCTGTTGCCCGGGAGCTGCGATACTCAGCACCGATTCGCGGTTGCCCAGCATGTTCTGGAACAATTCCGGTTTGTTCCTGATCAGCTCCAGGGTGTTGCTGTCGTTGAGCAGGTTGCGCAGTTGATCGACCCGCGAGATCAGCGCGGCATCGTCGCGGCGGATCAGCTCGCGCTCCAGTTCCCGGTACAGCGCCACGCCGAGGGTGGCCAGCAGAGCAAAGGCGAGCAGGGCGAACACCAGCGCCAGGCGCAAAGTCAGCGAATAATGTCGGCGAGGCGTCATGGTTGGGTATCGAAGCGGTAGCCGATGCCGCGCACGCTATGGATCAGCTTGAGCTGGAACGGGTCGTCGATCTTCAGGCGCAAACGGCGCACGGCCACGTCCACCACATTGGTGTCGCTGTCGAAGTTCATGTCCCATACCCGCGACGCGATCAGCGAGCGTGACAATACCTGGCCCTGGTGCGTGGCAAACAGGTGCAGAAGGGCAAATTCCTTGTTGGTCAGGGTAATGCGTGTGCCGGCGCGGGTGACGCGTCGTTTGAGCACTTCAATGTGCAAGTCGGCGATGTGCAGTTGGTCTTCTTCACGGGTTGGGCCGCGACGGGTCAGGGTGCGTAGGCGGGCTACCAGTTCAGCGAAGGAAAAGGGCTTGATCAGGTAATCGTCCGCACCCAGCTCCAGGCCCTTGATGCGGTCGGCGATATCATCACGGGCGGTAAGAAAAAGCACTGGTGTGTCAGCTTCTTTACGCAGGCGGCGCAGCACTTCCCAGCCGTCCATTTTCGGCATCATCACATCCAGGACGATCACATCGAACGGCGTTTCCAGCGCTTGGTGCAGGCCGTCCACGCCATCGCGGGCAAGGCTGACGGAATAGCCCAGTTCCTGAAGGCCATTGAGCAGGTAATTGCCGGCCTTGGGTTCGTCTTCGACAACAAGGATATTCATGGGAAGGGCTCGGGTTCGGTACGTCGCGCCAGTGTAATCCGATCAATTGTCATTGGGGCAACCGATGGCCTGGACCTGGTAGTCCAGTACATGTTCGCGCCCCTGGTGGTCGAGGTAGCGCAATTGCGCCGGGACAACGCCGCATTGGCTGCCGGTGTCGCTGCTCGACAGTACTTTGGCGACGTCCAGGTGCACGTAGAAGCCAGTGGCGTCATGGATTATGCCGGTGTTGTCGGCAGCGAATACGGAGCCGGTGGCAAGCAGTGCGGTGACGCCGAGGATAAACAGTTTCATCACGGTCTTGCTCCAGAAGGGTGGCTGCCAGGCTTTGGCAGTACGTTCACGGTAATCAGCCACCCCTAACAGCCCGCCAACAGAATGATGACAAGTTCGTAATCAAACCCGTTGCCCCAGGTCTGGCGGCGTTTACAAGCCACCGGGTAGCCCCGTAGATTGCAGCAGCCGCTCATGTGTTACCGCCCACGAGGAAGCCATCCAGTGTCCATCCGCGCTTCAGTTGTATTTGCCCGTCCCTACCGTGCTTTTCTGTTCGATATGGATGGAACCCTGCTCAACTCCATCGCCGCCGCGGAGCGGGTATGGAGCCTCTGGGCCGAACGTCACGGTCTGGATGTGGCGGCGTTTTTAACCACCATCCATGGCGCCCGCGCCATCGATACCATCACGCGCCAGGGGTTACCCGGCGTCGACCCGCACGCTGAAGCGCAATGGATCACCGAAGCTGAAATCAACGATGTGCGCGGCGTGGTTGCGATTTCCGGCGCTGCGGCGTTTCTCGACAGCCTGCCTGCCGATCAGTGGGCGTTGGTGACGTCGGCGCCCAAGGAGCTGGCAATGCGCCGGCTGCAAGCGGCGGGCATTGCGCCGCCGACGGTGATGGTGACGGCAGAAGATGTCGCTATCGGCAAGCCGAATCCGGCCTGTTATGTGCTGGGTGCCCAGCGTTTGGGCGTTTCGGTGCAGGAATGTCTGGTGTTTGAGGATGCGTCGGTGGGCATTCGCGCAGGTGAGGCGGCGGGCGCGGATGTGATGGTGGTGACTGCGACCCACCTCAAGCCGTTGGCGACACAACACCCAACCATTGGTGGGTATGAGCGGCTGCAGGTGCGGCGGAATGCCGAGGGCTGGTTGACCTTGCACAACGAGCCGGGGTGATACAAGAAAGCCAAGACCTTTACGGGTCTTGGCTTTCTTGCCACGCAATCGCGTTGGGCGGTGCATGCATGCGTTCGCTCCTCATGCCGCGTCGTGACACCACCATTTCGCGAAGAATCTCATTAGCCAGTCGTGCAATCGCTTCGGCGCCGCGATAGTGCGCGCGTACGATCCCGGTGATTGCGAAATGATCTGTCTCCGGGCCGCTGAGCACCACGGACAAGGTGCCGTCAGCGTGTAGCGTGCAGGCAACCGCATAGCTGGGTAAGCGGGCTGCGAGGGCGGATTCGATTTCTGATCGGCTGAGGGTATCCATCGGTTTCAGGCCTTCAACTAACGGGTAAACACACCAAGCATAGGCCGCGATGCGACACTGTAAATACCGGCAATCTGCTAGCTGATACGTCACTCTGGGCGTGACGTTTTTCCAGGGCTGCGCTGACAGAATCTGCGGTGTACAACCTTTTGTATAGGCTTGAGGCAGAACATAAACAGATAACCGCATAGCAGTAGCGTCAGGTCCAGCACCGAATGCTGATCGGTGGGAGCGCTTCCTGCAATTTCAAACCTGATTGCCAATTCCAGGCCGATAAAAGCCAGCCCTATCAGCAAGGCGATCAGCCAGGATCTGGAAAAGCGCGGCGATGCGGTATGAGACCTCATGTACGTGCTCCCGAGTGCACATTGAGGAAGTCAGTCAGGAGTTTCGGCTGTAAATGACGTAACAAGTTCCGGTCCCGAAGATTGTTTCATCTTGTCGAGTGGACCGACTTGATGGCGATGCTGGCCACGTCCGAAACGCAGGCCGTTGGGAAGAGTTTTCGCCAGCCGTTACCGTGCACGAAAGGGCTGGCTACTGAGGGCGTTTCAAGGCGTCTGGTTTTTGTCCGGAGCAGTCAGGCCAGCCTGGATACGTTGATAGATCTCTTCGCGATGCACGGCAACGTCTTTCGGTGCGTTGATGCCAATTCGTACTTGCTGGCCGCTGACGCCCAGGATGGTGATCGTGATGTCATCACCGATGTTTATGCTTTCACCAACTTTGCGGGTGAGTATAAGCATGGACTTCTCCTTGATTACTTTTAAGGACACATGTTTCAGACAGGGCAGGTGTCGGATGTGTATAGCTTACTGCTAAGCGCTTCCCTGTGACTGCCTCTTTAGGACGCATAGAGGCAACATTAATTCCCATGGGCGCATCATACAGGTCTGCGATACATCATTCGCATTGTTTAATCCAACGTTTATGACGGCCAGAATAGACAGTGGATGATAAAGTCGCCTCTTTAATCCTTAAAGGAGCAGGGCAGTGCGTAAAGTAGTGATGGCAATGATGGTGTTGGCGCTGGCCGGCTGTGGCGAAGGCAAGCCCGTCGATACCCCCAAGGCCAAGCCTGCCGTGAGCGAAAGCCAACCACAGACCGGCGCGATTGCTGTGCAGGAATGGGATGTACGGGTAGGCCCGCCGGACCACAAGCTGCAGGCGATCACTGACCTTACCGCTTGGTTGCTGGAACATGGTTTCAATTTTTATATCGTGAAGGTGGACGGCAAGGACGAAGTGCTTCTAGGGCCGTTCGCAACCAAGGAGGAAGCAGAAGCCAAGCAGGCACTGCTCACTGAAAAACTCGCGCGGGCCAAGAAGAACGACACCGAGTCCCAAGTCATCGAGCACAAGGCCGCCCAGTAACGGGCCGATTGGGCGGGGGCTCCCGCCCATGTTCAACCGCATGCTTTGAGGTTCACCGGGCCGACAAACTCATTGCCGCGCCCCATCACGCAGGCCACGGTCTGGTTACGCTGGCGCTCCCAGGCCTGAACGGGGTAGGTCTTGTTCCAGGCTTCGTACAATTGGCGATCCTGTTTCGACAAGCGCAAACCGTACTGCTTACTCATGTAGAAATAGGTACGCGCAATCATTCCGCGAATCGATGGGCGCGGCATGACCTTCTTGGCCTTGAAGTCAACCTGTGTCAGGCATGAGCCGTATTGCCCACTCTGTACCGGCAGCCAACCAAAGCTGAAGTTGTTACGGTCGCCGTTAACTTCGCCAATGCTGGGTACCAGGTTGTGCAAATCCGCTTCGGCACGCTTGAACACATCATCATGGTGCGTGCAGTTTTTGCGACCGCCGTTCTGCCAGCACTGGCGCTGATGCCCGATCTGCCATGCGGGCACAATGTGTTCCCATTCAATGCGCGCGGCGCGGTTGGCGTTTTTGCGTGGAATGTACCCGCAGGCTTTCAGGTCCACGCGATTGCCGGTGTATTTGCAGCCGCAATAGAACTCGGTGGATTGCGGGGCGTAGAGTTTCCAGGCAATTTTCTTGGCTTCGCTGAACGTGCGAGGCGCTTGGGCATGGGCGGAAATGGCAAAAAACAGGCAACACACAGCAATAAAGCGGGCACTCATTGAGTCAATCTTCCTTCGGCACAACCCAGAAAATCTGCACGCCACCGTCGTCGCGGTAGGCGAGGGTGACATTATCGTTTTCAGCGATTTCCTCGAGCAGGCGCTGCCATTGCTCTTCAGGCTCATCCGGCAGGCGGAAGATGAGGGCGGCCTTGGCTTTCTGAGCCTGGGTCGAGTTAATGATCTTTTGCACACGAACGGCCAAGCGTTCATAAGCATCAGGTGCTGTCGGCAGTGCCGCAGAAGATTTTGCCACGGAATATTCCTTAGTTTGCTGTACGTGCATACAGTATTTAACTGTAGGCAATTTCGCAACTGCTTAAACTTCTGGAGGTTCTTCTGTCAGCAATTCGGGATGGCTGATGGAGGGGGGAGGAGGGGCTGTAGGAGCGAATTCGCTCCTACAGAAGATGTTTAGAAATCAATATTCCCAGAACATCCGTTGCAGCTCTTTGCTGTCCTGAGTCTTGGTCAGGGCGACCATTGCCAGAATCCGCGCTTTCTGTGGGTTCAAGTCCAGGGCTGCGACCCAGTCGTACTTGTCGTCAGGCTGTTCGGCGTTACGCAGCACCATGCCACCCGCGTTGACGTGGGAAGAACGAATGATCTGCACGCCTTGCTTGCGCAGGTCCACCAGAGTCGGCACCACTTTGGAAGACACCGAGCCGTTACCGGTGCCGGCATGGATGATGGCTTTCGCGCCAGCTTGGGCCAGGGCCTTGTAAGCAGTGTCGCTCACGTTGCCGTAGCCGTAGGCAATTTCCACATCGGGCAGGCTCTTGATGGTTTTGATGTCGAACTCGGAGTCCATGGTGTGGCGCTTGGCTGGCAGGCGGAACCAGTAGGACTTGCCCTCAACCACCATGCCCAGTGGACCCCATGGGCTCTTGAAGGCTTCGGTCTTGATGTTGATCATCTTGCTGACGTCACGACCGGACTGGATTTCGTCGTTCATGGTCACCAGTACGCCTTTGCCGCGTGCATCTTTGCTGCCGGCCACGGCCACTGCGTTATACAGGTTGAGCATGCCGTCCGCCGACATGGCGGTGCCTGGGCGCATCGAGCCGACCACTACGATAGGCTTGTCGGTTTTCTCTACCAGGTTCAGGAAGTAGGCGGTTTCTTCCAGGGTGTCGGTACCGTGGGTGATCACGATGCCATCCACGTCTTTGCTGTCGGCCAGCTCCGCAACACGGCGACCCAGTTGCAGCAGGTTCTCGTTGTTGATGCTTTCGGACGCAATTTGCATCACTTGTTCGCCGCGCACATTGGCGATCTGACTAAGCTCAGGAACACCGGCGATCAATTGCTCGATACCGACCTTGGCCGCCTGATAGGTGGCGCTGTTAGCGGCACTGGCGCCGGCGCCGGCAATGGTGCCGCCGGTGGCGAGAATCACCACGTTGGACAGTTTGGTCTTGGCTTCAACTTCTTTTGCCTGGGCGGCAACGGGGAACAGCAGCAGGAGGGCTAAGGCGCCCGGAACAAAGTTCTTCAGTGCGGATTTCATTATTTTTCTCTCTGATTTTTTGATGAGTGCTGTAGCAGGTTCATCCAGAACACTCGGGCGATGCTAAATGCCGCGAGGTGCTGACTAGGAGCAGGATCTGTACCAGCCTCATGGTTGATGGTTTTTTAAATTAACTTATTGATAAAAAAGGATTTTCTATGAAATTTAAGTGTGATCGATTTTCGTGCCGTCCGGCTTTCCGAACACGGCATCGATTGCCGTTCGGTTGTCCGAAAATAATGACGGAATAATCCGCATTGGCTTGCCAGGCGTAAGCGGTTCAGAGAGCGATAAGGGAGACGATGTTCAGAAGCTGCCGCGTATGCTGCAAAGGTGTTGATGAAAGGAGCTGCATGAAAGACGCTTCCCCCGTTGACAAATTTCGACAAGGTTCTCATAGTTTGAGTAACGCAAACGTTTGCGAGATGTTTCCGATGCGCTTGGCGTAACGTGACAGCTCGTATCAGCCACCTAAGTGGGCGGGCTGCCGAAGCCTTCTTCGGTGCAAGCGTTGCTTACAATAATCATAAGATCGGAGTGACCCCATGACGCTGCCATTTGCTGGACGTCTTCTCGCTATCGCTGTGCTTGCTGCCGCATCCGCCGCTTTACCGCTCTCTTCTGCATTCGCTGACGATGCCGCCGCCAAACCGAAAGTCGGTCTTGTAATGAAGTCCCTGGCCAACGAGTTTTTCGTCACCATGCAGGAAGGCGCCAAGGACTATCAGAAAGCCCACCCCGCCGATTTCGACATGATCACGAACGGTATCAAGAATGAAACCGATACTGCTGCCCAGATTGATATCGTCAATCAGATGATCCTGTCCAAAGTCAACGCCATCGTCATTGCACCAGCCGACTCCAAGGCGCTGGTCACCGTACTGAAAAAAGCCTCCGATGCCGGGATCAAGGTGATCAACATCGACAATCGTCTCGACCCCGGTGTGTTGAAAAGCAAGAACCTGGACATTCCCTTCGTTGGCCCGGACAACCGCAAAGGTGCCAAGTTGGTGGGCGATTACCTGGCCAAGCAAATGAGCGCGGGTGACAAGGTCGGCATCATCGAAGGCGTACCGACCACCACCAACGCCCAGCAGCGCACCGCCGGTTTCAAAGACGCGATGGATGCTGCCGGCATGAAGATCGTATCCACCCAGTCGGGTAACTGGGAGATCGACCAGGGCCAGAAAGTCGCCTCCGCAATGCTGAGCGAATACCCAGACCTCAAGGCGCTGCTGGCTGGTAACGACAACATGGCTTTGGGTGCTGTCTCCGCCGTACGTGCAGCCGGCAAAGCGGGCAAGGTGCTGGTGGTGGGCTACGACAATATCGAAGCCATCAAGCCGATGCTGCAGGACGGCCGCGTGCTGGCCACCGCCGACCAGGCCGCTGCCCAGCAAGCCGTGTTCGGTATCCAGAACGCGCTCAAGCTGGTCAAGGGTGAAAAAGTCGATGCCAAAGATGGCGTGATCGAAACCCCGGTCGAACTCGTCCTCAAGAAGTAATTCTGGCAGCACCCAAACAGCGTCCGCTCGCTCCCGGGCGGACGCTCGGAGATTTTCCTATGTCATCTTCCGCCCCGAACGCTGTCCTCTCGGTCAGCGGTATCGGTAAGACGTATGCCCAGCCAGTTCTGTCCGACATCACTCTGACGCTCAATCGCGGCGAAGTGTTGGCGCTGACGGGTGAAAACGGCGCAGGCAAAAGCACCTTGTCGAAAATCATCGGCGGGCTGGTCACCCCGACCACCGGGCACATGCAGTTCAACGGCCAGGATTACTGCCCAGGTAGCCGCACTCAGGCTGAAGCGCTGGGTGTGCGCATGGTCATGCAGGAACTCAACCTGCTGCCGACCCTGACTGTCGCCGAAAACCTGTTTTTGCATAACCTGCCCAGCCACGGTGGCTGGATCAGCCGCAAGCAACTGCGCACGGCCGCGATCGAAGCCATGGCCCAGGTCGGCCTGGATGCCATCGACCCGGACACTCTGGTTGGCAGCTTGGGGATCGGCCACCAGCAAATGGTCGAGATCGCGCGCAACCTGATCGGCGACTGCCATGTGCTGATCCTCGACGAACCCACGGCTATGCTTACCGCCCGTGAAGTCGAGATGCTGTTTGAGCAGATCGCCCGTTTGCAGGCTCGCGGCGTAGCGATTATTTACATTTCCCATCGGCTGGAAGAGCTGGCTCGTGTCGCCCAGCGCATCGCGGTCCTGCGTGACGGCAAACTGGTGTGCGTCGAGCCGATGGCCAACTACAACAGCGAGCAACTGGTCACATTGATGGTCGGTCGCGAACTGGGCGAACACATCGATTTGGGCCAGCGCACCATCGGTGGCCCGGCGCTGACGGTCAAAGGTCTGACGCGCTCGGACAAAGTCCGCGACGTCTCGTTCGAAGTTCGTGCCGGTGAAATCTATGGCATTTCCGGGCTGATCGGCGCGGGCCGTACTGAGCTACTGCGCCTGATCTTCGGCGCTGACCAAGCCGACAGCGGCACCGTGGCCCTGGGCTCGCCAGCTCAGGTGGTGAGCATTCGTTCGCCGGTGGATGCCGTGGGCCATGGCATCGCGCTGATCACCGAAGACCGTAAGGGGGAAGGCTTGCTGCTGACCCAGTCCATCAGCGCCAACATTGCTCTGGGCAACATGCCTGAAATTTCCGCGGGCGGCGTCGTTAACAGTGGCGATGAAACCGCGTTGGCCCAACGTCAGATCGATGCCATGCGCATTCGCAGTTCCAGCCCGGCGCAGTTGGTGTCGGAATTATCCGGCGGCAACCAGCAGAAGGTGGTGATTGGTCGCTGGTTGGAGCGCGACTGCTCGGTGATGCTGTTCGACGAGCCTACGCGCGGTATCGACGTCGGCGCCAAATTCGACATTTACGCCTTGCTCGGCGAGTTGACCCGGCAGGGCAAGGCGTTGGTAGTGGTGTCCAGCGACCTGCGCGAACTCATGTTGATCTGCGACCGCATCGGTGTGCTGTCCGCCGGGCGCCTGATCGACACCTTCGAGCGCGACAGTTGGACCCAGGACGAATTGCTCGCCGCCGCCTTTGCCGGCTATCAGAAACGTGATGCGCTGCTCAACGATGCAGTGCTTAGGGATACCCCATGAAAACGACCACTTTTCCCGGTAAAACCGGCGGCAACTTCTACGGCCTGGGGACCTACCTGGGCCTGGCAGGTGCCTTGCTCGCGATGATTGCGCTGTTCTCGGTATTGAGCGATCACTTCCTGTCCTATGACACGTTCAGTACGTTGGCCAACCAGATCCCGGACCTGATGGTGCTGGCGGTGGGCATGACCTTCATCCTGATCATCGGCGGTATCGACCTGTCGGTAGGCTCCGTGCTGGCGCTGGCGGCGTCGGCGGTCAGTGTGGCGATCCTCAGCTGGGGCTGGAGCGTTTTGCCGGCCGCCGTGCTGGGCATGGGCTGTGCCGCGTTGGCCGGCACGCTCACCGGTTCGATCACCGTGGCCTGGCGCATTCCGTCGTTTATCGTGTCCCTCGGTGTGTTGGAAATGGCCCGCGGCGTCGCGTACCAAATGACCGGTTCACGCACCGCCTACATCGGTGACTCCTTCGCTTGGCTGTCCAATCCGGTTGCCTTTGGTATTTCGCCGTCGTTCATCATTGCCTTGCTAGTGATCATTGCGGCCCAACTGGTGTTGACGCGGACCGTGTTCGGTCGCTATCTGATCGGTATCGGCACCAACGAGGAAGCGGTACGCCTGGCGGGGATCAATCCCAAGCCCTACAAGATCCTGGTGTTCAGCCTTATGGGCCTGTTGGCCGGCGTAGCCGCGTTGTTCCAGATCTCGCGCCTGGAGGCGGCTGATCCGAACGCGGGTTCCGGTCTGGAGTTGCAGGTGATCGCGGCGGTGGTTATCGGCGGCACCAGCCTGATGGGCGGGCGCGGTTCGGTGATCAGCACGTTCTTCGGCGTCTTGATCATCTCGGTTCTGGCTGCCGGCCTGGCACAGATCGGCGCCACGGAGCCGACCAAGCGCATCATTACCGGTGCCGTGATTGTGATCGCCGTGGTGCTCGATACCTATCGCAGCCAGCGTGCCAGTCGGCGAGGCTGAACCATGGCAACGATCAAGGATGTGGCAGCGCTTGCGGGTATTTCCTACACCACCGTGTCCCATGTGGTGAACAAGACGCGTCCGGTCAGCGAGCCGGTGCGCCTCAAGGTCGAGGCCGCTATCAAGCAGCTCGACTACGTGCCCAGTGCCGTTGCGCGTTCGCTCAAAGCCAAGACCACCGCAACCATAGGCCTGCTGGTGCCCAACAGCCTCAACCCGTATTTCGCGGAATTGGCCCGTGGTATCGAGGACTATTGCGAGCGTAATGGTTATTGCGTGATCCTCTGCAACTCCGATGACAACGCTGAAAAGCAGCGCAGTTACTTGCGGGTATTGCTGGAGAAGCGTATCGACGGTTTGATCGTCACCTCAGTGGGCGGCGACGACAGTGGGCTGGCTGCAGGCTTGAGCGCGGTGCGAACGCCCATGGTGATCGTCGACCGGGCGTTGGATGGCATTGATGTCGATCTGGTGCGTATCGACCACGAAGAGGGCGCTTACCTGGCCACCCGGCACCTGCTCGACCTCGGTCATCGGGATATTGCCTGTATCGGCGGCCCGGCCCACACCCGCGTGGCACAAATGCGTCTGGCAGGGTATCGCCGGGCGTTGCACGAGGCTGGCGTGGAAGTACCGGCCGAGCGCATCCGCGAAAGCGATTTCACCAGCACCGGCGGTTATGCCGCCGCCGTGCAACTGCTGGCTGAAAAACCGCCCAGCGCGATTTTCGCCAGCAACGACATGATCGGTTTCGGTGTATTGCGCGCGGCGGCCGAGCGTAATATTCGCGTGCCCGGCGAGCTGTCGGTGATCGGTTTCGACGACATTCAAATGAGCCGTTACGTCTACCCTGCGCTGACCACGGTGGGGCAGTCCATCGTGCAACTGGGCGAGACGGCTGCCGAGCTTTTACTGCGACGGATCGCCAACCCTCAACTGCCGATCGATCAACGTATCGTGACGCCGAGCATTGTGTTGCGTGAGTCGACGGCCCCCGTCGCCGGTGTGTTTGCCCAATACCGCTGAACCGAATTGATGAGTACTGATGTATGCCCGCAAAAGTAGTGGTAATAGGCAGCTTGAACATGGATCTGGTGACCCGCGCCAGCCGCTTGCCGCGCGCCGGTGAAACGCTGATCGGCCAAACCTTTTCCACCGTCCCCGGCGGCAAGGGCGCCAATCAGGCAGTCGCGGCGGCGCGGCTGGGTGGCGAGGTGGCGATGATCGGCTGCGTCGGCACCGATGCCTACGGCAGCCAACTGCGCGAGGCATTGCTGTTCGAAGGCATCGATTGCCAGGCGGTCAGCAGCGTCGCCGGCTCCAGCGGTGTTGCGTTGATCGTGGTGGATGACAGCAGTCAGAACGCAATCGTCATCGTGGCCGGTAGCAATGGCGCTCTGACGCCGGCGTCACTGCAAGCGTTCGACGCGGTGCTACAAGGGGCCGACGTGATCGTCTGCCAGCTTGAAGTGCCCATGGACACCGTGGGGTACGCTCTCAAGCGTGGCCGTGAACTGGGCAAGACTGTGATCCTCAATCCGGCGCCTGCCAGTGCTCCTTTGCCGGCCGAGTGGTACGCCTCGATCGACTATCTGATTCCCAACGAAAGCGAAGCCAGTGCGCTCAGCGGCGTGATGGTCGACTCTCTCGACAGCGCCAAAGAGGCGGCGACTCGTCTGATCGAAGCTGGCGCCGGCAAAGTCATCGTTACCCTGGGTGCGCAAGGTGCGTTGTTTGCCGATGGCCAAGGGTTTGAGCACTTGGTGGCGCCCAAGGTCAAGGCGGTGGATACCACCGCAGCCGGCGACACCTTCGTAGGCGGTTTTGCAGCTGCGTTGTCCGCTGGCAAAAGCGAGGCCGAGGCCATCCGCTTCGGTCAGGTCGCGGCTGCGCTGTCGGTTACCCGCGCCGGCGCACAACCCTCCATTCCAACGCTGCACGACGTACAAGGTTTTGTAGCCTCATGAAAAAGACCCCACTGCTCAATATCGCCCTGTCGCGGGTGATCGCTTCTCTGGGACACGGCGACATCCTGGTCATCGGTGATGCCGGTTTGCCGGTGCCGCCGGGTGTCGAGTTGATCGACCTGGCGCTGACCCAGGGCATTCCGGACTTCATCAGTACCCTGCGCATTGTGCTCAGTGAAATGCAGGTGGAGAGTCATGTATTGGCCAACGAGATTCTGCTCAAGCAGCCTTTAGCGCTGACTGAGCTGAATGCCCTGACGGCTCAGGCCGGGCTCGGCGAGCGTCGTCTGCTGAGTCATGATGAGTTCAAACAGCTGAGCCGTCAGGCCCGCGCCGTGGTGCGTACTGGCGAATGCCAGCCTTACTGCAATATTGCGCTGGTGTCCGGCGTGACGTTCTAGTCTTTCCCAACGACAAGGAGTGTTTTATGCAACGTGGTCTACCCACCCTGAGAAATTTGTTTCGGAGTGTTCTGCTTTTGTCCGCACTCACTGCAGCAAGCGCCCAGGCGGCGGAAAAAATCGACCTGATCATCGACACCGACCCGGGCGCCGATGACGTGGTGGCGTTGCTGTTCGCCATGGCTTCTCCTGAGGAGCTGAATATCCGCGCGCTCACCACCGTCGCCGGTAATGTGCGCCTGGACAAAACCTCCCGTAACGCCCGGCTGGCCCGTGAGTGGGCAGGGCGCGAGGACATTCCGGTATACGCCGGTGCGCCAGCACCGCTGTTGCGCACGCCGATCTATGCCGAGAACATTCATGGCAAGGAAGGTATTTCCGGCGTCACCGTGCACGAGCCCAAAAAGGGCCTCGCGCCAGGCAATGCCGTTGATTACCTGGTCACGACCCTGCGTGCCGCCAAGCCTCACAGCATCACCATCGCTATGCTCGGCCCGCAGACCAACCTGGCGCTGGCATTGACCCAAGACCCGGAAATCACTCAAGGCATCAAGGAAGTGGTGGTGATGGGCGGTGCGCACTTCAACGGCGGCAATATTACGCCGGTCGCGGAGTTCAACCTGTTCGCCGACCCGGTAGCGGCAGAAATCGTGCTCAAGAGTGGCGTCAAGCTGACCTACCTACCGCTGGACGTCACCCACAAGGTGCTCACCAGTGAAGCGCGTCTGAAGCAGATCGCCGACCTCAAGAACAATGCGAGCAAGATCGTCGGCGATATCCTCAACGAGTACGTCAAGGGCGACATGGAGCACTACGGCATTCCCGGTGGGCCGGTGCACGACGCCACCGTGGTCGCCTATCTGCTCAAGCCTTCGCTGTTCAGCGGGCGTGAAGTCAACGTTGTGGTCGACAGCCGTGAAGGCCCGACCTTCGGTCAGACCATCGTCGATTGGTACGATGGCCTGAAACAACCGAAGAACGCATTCTGGGTTGAGAACGGCGATGCCCAGGGTTTTTTCGATCTGCTGGCCGAACGCCTGGCGCGCTTGAAGTAACGTGCTGATCGGTCGGCGTTCACCGGCCGATTCTTACTCGCGCTCGGGGTTATCTGCCCCCATGTGATCGGCTGGGTATTTTTCGAATACCTGGCCGATGAATGCTTGCGCGGCCTGGGTGCCCAATTCCTTGACTAGCAGGTCGATGCCGATGATTGCCAATTCCTCTGGGCTGCCTGGGCTGTAGGAACTCTGGCCCAAGGGCCATTTGGCTTTGATGTCGGCTTGAAGCGTTACGGTGGTCATGAAGGTCTCGCGAGGCAGAAAAAAATACTGGGCAGCGCGCTGGTGCGCGGTTTTTGCCGAGGCAGTTAACCATCTTGCACGCTGTTTGGCACTGATACTTAGGCATGAGGCTTAGGTGCGGGCGCGCGCTGTGCGACACTGTTAGCTTGTTTAATAGTCGGAAAACGCTCCGTGCATATCGATTTGAATAACCCCGAGAATCTGACATTGGCCGCCGTACGCCAACTGCTGGCCAGTGCCAGCGACGACGAGCATGCCCAGTTACGGGTGACCAAGGCCGGTCTTGCCTATATTTCGAGCGGACGGGCGGTGGGCAGTGTGGATATCGACGGGTTGCTGTTTCGGCTGGAGACCTGGGCAAAGGGCTCCGGTTATGTCGGTAACGTGGCGGCCAGTGATGAAGTCTGGGTCACGCAGATTTTCAATGCGTTGCGGCAAAACTGGCCGAAACCGTCGGATGACTACATCGACATCTACTGATCGCGTTCATATCTGGTCACGATTGATCAAGCGAATGCCCGGCGAGAGTCAG
Source organism: Pseudomonas sp. efr-133-TYG-23 (assembly GCF_030209215.1). NCBI lineage: Bacteria > Pseudomonadati > Pseudomonadota > Gammaproteobacteria > Pseudomonadales > Pseudomonadaceae > Pseudomonas > Pseudomonas sp. efr-133-TYG-23. Next base: position 22,621 of record NZ_JARVSL010000028.1, read on the forward strand.
GCAGACTTGCTTCTCAACGGTTTACGTCTTGAAACCAAATCGCCACACCGCTGTCGCACGATCTCTGTCCATTTTTTATTCATAGGAGGCTTCATGCCTTGGAAGCTCGCATCATTCGGTACTTTGTTGGCAGCACTCGCATTGGCGGGCTGCAGCACCTCGGGTACCTCTGAGCCGGCCAAAAATGCCGCCGTGACCGATGCCGGTCATAGCCGCTGTGAGGCGAAGGCTGCCGAATTTACAATTGGCCAGAAAGCCTCGCCGCAACTGTTGGAACAGGCTCGTACGCGCTCCGGTGCGCAGAACGCCCGGATCCTCAAGCCCAACGACATGATCACCCTGGAGTACCGCTCCGACCGACTGAACCTGAACACCGATGACAATTTGGTGATCACGCGGGTCAATTGCGGCTGATCCTCACCGGCTTTTGCAGTGCCCATAAAAAACCCCGTCACATGGACGGGGTTTTTTTAGCTCAGCGGAGAATTACTCGCCGCGAACCTGTGCAGCTTGCATACCCTTTTGGCCTTTCTCAGCCACGAAGGAAACGGTTTGGCCTTCTTTCAGGCTTTTGAAACCGTCGCTTTCGATAGCTTTGAAGTGTACGAACAGGTCGTCACCGCCACCTTGAGGAGTGATGAAGCCGAAGCCTTTTTCATCGTTGAACCATTTAACGGTGCCGGTTTGGCGATTAGACATGGTGTATCTCCAAGAAACATATATTTTCAGTAGTGCTGTGCTGCTCAGGCCAACTGGGCACACCGGGCTATCATAGTCGAAATGTTCGGCTTGGGAGCCCCCCCAAGGCATTGTTTGCTAATCAATAGCGTTGCGTTTAGCTCTTTGACAGGCTGAAAGCCCCGATCTACGGGGCTTTTGCGCTAAATATAGGCTGTTAAAAAAAGCCGTAAAACCTGCGTAATTTGTGAGAAATTGCGGATTTCAGAGCTTTTTTTCAATCAGTCGCCCATGTGAACGGGCACTGAACTTACTTTTTCTTCACGACTTTGCAGGACGAAATAGCCGCTACAGCTTTGTTTTTAAGCTCCGCACTGGCGTTCTGGTTGGTCATCAATTCCTTGATTTCAGCAGTGCTCAATTCCGCGTTGATTTTGTCCGCGCCACATTCGCAATGGGCTTTGGCGGTTTTGACGTCCACGTTCTGGCTGGCCGCAGCACTGCAGTCGCTGACGAAACTATCGCGCGCACCGGCTGGCCAGTTCGATGGAGCCGCAGCCTGAGCGCCAAGGGAAACGAAGGTCAGTGAGGCGGCGAGAGCGAGGGTCGAGGTGAAACGCATCATGGGATGCTCCTTTGAGTCGAGGACGAACGGCGATTCTCAATGGGTTTGAGGCACTGCGTACAGCCCAAGTTCATTTTTGCATCTATTAAAGCCTGGAAATTATCGTTATCAGCAGCGGCGGCGGCGCGATGACCGTTCATCTGTGCTAGCATCGGCGGCCTGGCTATTTATCGGCGCGTTCCAGACGGCCTGGCCACGTTGTTTTTTTCACTCCAGTCACTCTGGTTCGATTATCGGTTGGCCGAAAGGCTCCTGCCGCTGTAAGGCAGGCGTTCAGCATTGAGCGGCCTGGTGTTGGATCTTGTACTGGCTCATCCCAACCCACGTGACCTTTGGTAGGGGTCACCACTAGGAGAGGAGGCGCCATGCCAACTATTACTCTTCCCGACGGCAGTCAGCGTTCATTCGATCATCCGGTTTCCGTAGCCGAGGTCGCCGCATCCATTGGCGCGGGCCTGGCCAAAGCCACCGTGGCCGGTAAGGTCGACGGCAAGCTGGTCGATGCCAGCGACCTGATCACCACCGATGCCAGCCTGCAAATCATCACGCCCAAGGATCAAGAAGGGCTGGAGATCATTCGCCACTCTTGCGCGCACTTGATTGGCCATGCGGTCAAGCAACTGTACCCGACAGCGAAAATGGTGATCGGTCCGGTCATTGAAGAAGGCTTTTATTACGATATCGCCTACGAGCGTCCTTTTACTCCGGACGACCTCGCGGCCATCGAGCAGCGCATGCACGCGCTGATCGAAAAAGACTACGACGTGATCAAGAAGGTCACGCCGCGCGCCGAAGTGATCGACGTGTTCACCGCTCGAGGCGAAGACTACAAGTTGCGTCTGGTGGAAGACATGCCGGACGAACAGGCCATGGGTCTGTACTATCACGAAGAATACGTCGACATGTGCCGTGGCCCGCACGTGCCGAACACGCGTTTCCTCAAGTCGTTCAAGTTGACCAAGCTGTCCGGCGCATACTGGCGCGGCGACGCCAAGAACGAGCAATTGCAGCGCATCTATGGCACTGCTTGGGCTGACAAGAAGCAGTTGGCCGCTTATATCCAGCGCATCGAAGAAGCCGAAAAACGTGACCACCGCAAAATCGGCAAGCGCCTGAACCTGTTCCACCTTCAGGAAGAAGCGCCGGGCATGGTGTTCTGGCACCCGAACGGCTGGACCCTGTATCAAGTGCTTGAGCAGTACATGCGCAAGGTTCAGCGCGAAAACGGTTACTTGGAAATCAAGACACCGCAAGTGGTTGATCGTAGTCTGTGGGAGAAGTCCGGACACTGGGCCAACTACGCCGACAACATGTTCACGACTGAGTCGGAAAGCCGCGATTACGCCATTAAGCCCATGAACTGCCCATGCCACGTACAGGTCTTCAACCAAGGCCTGAAGAGCTACCGCGAGTTGCCGATGCGCCTGGCGGAGTTCGGTGCCTGCCACCGCAACGAGCCATCGGGTGCGCTGCACGGCATCATGCGTGTGCGCGGCTTTACGCAGGATGACGCTCACATCTTCTGCACGGAAGAACAGATGCAGGCTGAGTCGGCGGCGTTTATCAAGCTGACCATGGACGTTTATCGTGATTTCGGCTTTACCGAAGTTGAGATGAAGCTGTCCACTCGTCCGGAAAAACGCGTCGGTTCCGACGAGCTGTGGGATCGCGCCGAGGCAGCATTGGCCGCAGCCCTTGATAGCGCGGGCCTTGCATACGACCTGCAGCCGGGTGAGGGAGCTTTCTACGGTCCTAAGATTGAATTCTCGCTGAAAGATTGCCTTGGCCGTGTCTGGCAATGTGGTACCTTGCAGCTCGATTTTAACCTGCCGATCCGTCTGGGAGCCGAATACGTCTCTGAAGACAACAGCCGTAAGCACCCGGTCATGCTGCACCGGGCGATCCTCGGTTCGTTCGAGCGGTTCGTCGGAATCCTGATCGAGCACTACGAGGGTGCATTCCCTGCGTGGCTGGCTCCAACCCAGGCAGTGATCATGAATATCACTGATAAACAGGCAGATTTTGCCGCCGAAGTTGAAAAAACTCTCAACGAAAGCGGATTTCGTGCCAAGTCCGACTTGAGAAATGAAAAGATCGGCTTTAAAATCCGCGAGCATACTTTGCTCAAGGTTCCCTATCTTTTGGTTATCGGAGATCGGGAAGTCGAGATGCAGACTGTCGCTGTGCGTACTCGTGAAGGTGCTGACCTGGGCTCGATGCCCGTCGCCCAGTTCGCTGAGTTCCTCGCGCAAGCGGTTTCCCGGCTTGGTCGCCCAGATTCGGAGTAATTATTATTAAGCGTGAAATGAGACAAGATAAACGAGCTGCACCGAAAGCCCCGATCAACGAGAATATCTCGGCACGCGAGGTTCGGTTAATTGGCGCTGACGGCGAGCAGATTGGCATCGTCTCGATTGATGAAGCGCTTCGTATCGCTGAAGAGTCCAAATTGGACCTGGTGGAAATCTCCGCCGACGCAGTCCCGCCTGTTTGCCGGGTGATGGACTACGGCAAATCGATCTTCGAAAAGAAGAAGCAGATTGCTGCGGCGAAGAAGAACCAGAAGCAGATTCAAGTAAAAGAAATCAAGTTTCGTCCAGGGACGGAGGAAGGGGATTACCAGGTAAAACTGCGCAACCTGGTACGTTTCCTGAGTGATGGGGACAGGGCCAAGGTATCCTTGCGATTCCGCGGCCGTGAGATGGCCCACCAGGAGCTGGGGATGGAACTCCTCAAGCGGGTTGAAGCTGACCTGCTCGAGTACGGTTCGGTCGAACAGCATCCTAAGATGGAAGGACGCCAGCTGATCATGGTCATCGCCCCGAAAAAGAAGAAGTAATCAACAGGGCACGGCAGGCCTTCTGATTATGTTTATCAACTGAATGCGGAGTATCCGAACATGCCAAAGATGAAGACTAAAAGTGGTGCTGCTAAGCGGTTTCTGAAAACTGCTAACGGTATCAAGCACAAGCACGCTTTCAAGAGCCACATCCTGACCAAAATGTCGACCAAGCGTAAGCGTCAACTGCGCGGTAGCAGCTTGCTGCATCCGTCTGACGTGGCAAAAGTCGAGCGCATGCTGCGCCTTCGTTAATTTTTGGATCAAGAATAGAGGAAGTAACTCATGGCTCGTGTAAAGCGTGGCGTCATTGCCCGTAAACGTCACAAAAAAATTCTGAAACTTGCTAAAGGCTACTACGGCGCGCGTTCACGCGTATTCCGTGTTGCCAAGCAAGCGGTAATCAAGGCAGGCCAATACGCCTACCGTGACCGTCGTCAGAAAAAACGTCAGTTCCGCGCTCTGTGGATCGCTCGTATCAACGCTGGTGCTCGTGTTAACGGTCTGTCTTACAGCCGTTTCATCGCTGGCCTGAAAAAAGCGTCCATCGAGATCGACCGTAAGGTTCTGGCTGATCTGGCAGTGAACGAAAAAGCGGCGTTTGCTGCGATTGTCGAGAAAGCTAAAGCCACCTTGGCTTAAGTACCCCCGACAGTCACCCTGGGTTGCTCCTGCAGCCCAAGGTGTTAAACGTCATAAATAGGGGAAGAGCCTTAAAGCTCTTCCCCTATTTCGTATCTGGAGTCTGTACATGGAAAACCTGGACGCGCTCGTCGCTCAAGCTCTCGAGGCTGTGCAAAGCGCTGAAGATATCAATGCCCTGGAGCAAATCCGGGTTCACTACCTTGGCAAAAAGGGTGAATTGACTCAGGTGATGAAGACCCTGGGAAATTTGCCGGCTGAAGAGCGTCCGCAAGTCGGTGCGCTGATCAACGTTGCCAAGGAGCGTGTCACAGAGGTTCTCAATGCGCGTAAGGCGTCGCTCGAGGAGGCCGATCTTGCGGCCAAGCTCGCCGCCGAATCCATTGACGTGACCTTGCCTGGCCGTGGTCAGGCCTCGGGCGGTCTGCATCCGATCACCCGGACTCTGGAACGTATCGAACAGTTCTTTACCCATATTGGCTACGGCATTGCCGAAGGCCCTGAGGTCGAAGACGACTATCACAACTTCGAAGCGCTCAACATCCCAGGCCACCACCCGGCCCGGTCGATGCATGACACCTTCTATTTCAACGCCAATATGCTGCTGCGCACCCATACCTCGCCGGTACAGGTCCGCACCATGGAAGCGAACAAGCCGCCGATCCGCATCGTCTGCCCAGGCCGTGTGTACCGCAGCGACTCCGATATTACCCACTCGCCGATGTTCCATCAGGTCGAAGGCCTGCTGGTAGATCGCGATATCAACTTCGCCGACCTTAAAGGCACGATCGAAGAATTCCTGCGGGTGTTCTTCGAGAAAGAACTGGCGGTGCGTTTCCGTCCCTCGTTCTTCCCGTTCACCGAGCCGTCCGCTGAGGTCGACATGGAGTGCGTGATGTGCAGCGGTAAAGGCTGCCGCGTGTGCAAGCAGACCGGCTGGCTGGAAGTCATGGGCTGCGGCATGGTTCACCCAAATGTGTTGCGCATGTCCGGGATCGACCCGGAAGAGTTCTCGGGCTTTGCCTTCGGCATGGGCGTAGAGCGCCTGGCTATGCTGCGTTACGGCGTGAACGACTTGCGTCTGTTCTTCGACAACGACTTGCGGTTCCTCGCGCAATTTCGCTAGTCGTAACGAATCTTTAGGAGAGCAGGATGAAATTCAGTGAACAATGGCTGCGTGGCTGGGTAAGCCCGCAGGTAGATCGCGACGAGCTGGTTGCTCGTCTGTCGATGGCCGGTCTTGAGGTCGATAGCGTTACGCCGGCCGCCGGTGTCTTCAGCGGCGTGGTAGTGGGCGAGGTGCTGAGCACCGAGCAGCATCCGGATGCCGATAAGTTGCGTGTGTGCCAAGTGAGCAACGGCGCGGAAACCTTTCAGGTTGTGTGCGGGGCGCCCAATGTGCGCCCGGGCCTGAAGATTCCTTTCGCCATGATCGGCGCCGAGTTGCCGGGCGACTTCAAAATCAAGAAGGCCAAGCTGCGTGGCGTCGAGTCCAACGGCATGCTGTGTTCCCAGGCGGAACTGCAGGTGGGTGAAGGTAACGATGGTTTGATGGAGCTGCCGGCCGATGCGCCGGTAGGTCAGGACATCCGCGTCTACCTGGAGCTGGAGGATGCCAGCATTGAGGTCGATCTGACCCCGAACCGCGGTGACTGCCTGTCCCTCGCCGGTCTGGCCCGTGAAGTCGGGGCTCTGTACAACGTGCCGGTCACTCGGCCCGTAGTGGCTGCCGTGCCTGCTGTGCATGACGAAGTGCGCCCGATCGAAGTGCTGGCACCGAGTGCTTGCCCACGTTATCTGGGCCGTGTGATCCGTAATGTCGACCTGTCCAAGCCTACCCCGTTGTGGATGGTCGAGCGTCTGCGTCGCGCTGATGTCCGTAGCATCGACGCTGCCGTCGATATCACCAACTACGTGATGCTGGAGCTGGGCCAGCCGTTGCACGCATTTGATCTCGCCGAAATCAACGGCGGCATTCGTGTGCGCATGGCCGAAGAAGGCGAAAAGCTGGTACTGCTCGACGGCCAGGAAGTGGCCCTGCGTGCCGATACACTGGTCATCGCCGACCACTCGCGCGCGCTGGCGATTGCCGGCGTGATGGGTGGCGAGCACAGCGGCGTGTCCGCGACCACCCGCGACGTATTCCTGGAAAGTGCGTTCTTCGATCAGATCGCCATTGCTGGTAAAGCCCGCTCCTACGGCTTGCACACCGATGCTTCGCACCGCTACGAGCGCGGTGTGGACTGGCAGCTGGCCCGTGAAGCCATGGAGCGCGCCACTGGCCTGCTGTTGGAGATTACCGGCGGTGAAGCCGGCCCAATCACCGAAGCTGTCAGCGAAGAGCATCTGCCAAGTGTGGCGCCGATTACCCTGCGCGCTAAAAGCGTTGAGCAGATGCTTGGCCTGGTGATCGAGCCTGCTGAAATCGAGCAGTTGTTGTCAGCCCTCGGCCTTGGCATTGCTAAGGGCGGGGAAGGGCAGTGGCAGGTAGAGGTGCCAAGCCATCGCTTCGATATCAGCCTTGAAGTCGACCTGATCGAAGAACTGGCGCGCCTGTACGGTTATAACCGTTTGCCGGTCCGTTACCCGCAAGCTCGTCTTGCTCCTCAGCCAAAGGCTGAGGCGCGTGCGCACTTGCCTGAGCTGCGTCGTCTGCTGGTTGCTCGTGGTTACCAAGAAGCGGTGACCTATAGTTTCATCGATCCAAAGCAGTTCGAACTGTTCAATCCAGGCGTCGAGCCGCTGTTGCTGGCCAACCCGATCTCCAACGATATGGCCGCCATGCGTTCGTCCCTGTGGCCAGGTTTGGTGAAAGCGCTTTCTCACAACCTGAACCGCCAACAAGATCGCGTGCGCCTGTTCGAAAGTGGCCTGCGTTTTGTAGGGCAGTTGGATGGCTTGGAGCAAGAGCCGATGCTGGCCGGTGTAGTCTGTGGCAGCCGGTTGCCGGAAGGCTGGGCCCAAGGCCGCGAAGCCGTGGACTTCTTCGACGTTAAGGCTGACGTAGAAGCCGTGCTGGGCTTTGCCGGTGCGTTGGACGCGTTCACCTTTGTTCCGGGTAGCCACCCGGCGCTGCATCCGGGTCAGACTGCGCGCATCGAGCGTGAGGGACGTTTGGTCGGTTTCGTCGGCGCGATTCACCCGGAACTGTCGAAAACTCTCGGCCTTGATCGCCCGGTATTTGTATTCGAGCTGGTGTTGGCTGAAGTGGCGACTGGCAAGATGCCCAAATTCAGCGAGTTGTCGCGTTTCCCTGAAGTGCGCCGAGACTTGGCGCTGATCGCCGATCGCGATGTCGCCGCTACTGCCGTTCTGGATGTAATCCGTGAAAATGCAGGGGAATGGCTGACCGACCTCAGGCTATTTGACGTCTATCAGGGTAAAGGTATTGATCCGCATAGAAAAAGCCTCGCAGTCGGCTTGACCTGGCAGCATCCATCGCGCACTCTTAATGACGATGAGGTGAATACCACGACACAAAATATCCTCACCTCGCTTGAACAAAGGTTAAACGCCACGTTAAGGAAGTGACGTATGGGGGCTTTGACGAAAGCTGAGATGGCGGAACGTCTGTACGAAGAGCTGGGTCTTAACAAGCGCGAGGCCAAGGAATTGGTCGAGCTGTTTTTTGAAGAGATCCGCCATGCTCTGGAAGACAACGAACAGGTCAAATTGTCTGGTTTCGGCAATTTTGACCTGCGGGACAAACGCCAGCGGCCTGGCCGCAATCCAAAAACGGGAGAAGAAATCCCGATCACGGCTCGCCGTGTGGTCACCTTTCGTCCAGGGCAGAAGTTGAAGGCCCGAGTTGAGGCTTATGCTGGAACCAAGTCATAACGACGAACTACCCGTCATCCCAGGCAAGCGCTACTTCACCATTGGTGAAGTCAGCGAGCTGTGTGCGGTAAAGCCGCATGTGCTGCGCTATTGGGAGCAGGAGTTTCCTCAACTCAACCCCGTCAAACGCACCGGGAACCGTCGGTATTATCAGCGCCAGGATGTGCTGATGATCCGACAGATCCGTGCGTTGCTGTACGACCAAGGGTTCACCATCAGTGGTGCGCGTCAGCGCATGTCCGGTGATGAAGCCAAGGACGACACCACTCAGTACAAACAGCTGATCCGCCAGATGATCTCCGAGCTCGAAGATGTGCTGGTGGTTTTGAAGAAGTAAATCCGGCTTTTAAAATACTTCCACATTTCAAAAGCTTGCGGTATATTCCTGATCGCTTCGTTGCGAAGCGAACCCAGTAACACGCCTAGTCGGGGCGTAGCGCAGTCCGGTAGCGCACTAGCATGGGGTGCTAGGGGTCGAGTGTTCGAATCACTCCGTCCCGACCATATAATTCAAGGGGTTGCGAGATTTTATCTCGCGACCCCTTTTTATTTTTAGGCGTTTTTACCCCTACAAAAGCTCTGGCTCTTGGTGGAATTTTCAGCTGATACAAAGGTCATGGCGCGAGGAGAGTGCCTCGCTGTGTCCTGGTCGCTTGAGCAGAAGGGGGCGACCGTTAAAGAGCCTTTTCCGGCGCCGGTTGGTCGTTGGGTTGGGCGATGATTGTTTTGAGTTCTGCGCTCATGGGGAATTTGAGATTCAAGCCTTTGGGAGGGATGGGCTGAGTAAACCATTTATCGTAGATGGCGTTGATTTCGCCCGAGACGAAAAGTGACTTGATCGAGTCATCCACGACTTTTTTGAGATCCGGATCACCCCGACGCATTGTGCAACCATAGATTTCGTTGGATTGCGGGGTGCCGGTCACCACCCAATCTTCCGGTTTCTTTGCCTTGGCCATCTCGCCCGCCAGCAATGCGTCGTCCTGCATAAACGCAATGGCGCGGCCGGACTCGAGCATTTGGTAAGACTCTCCAATGTCTTTGGCAGAGATGACGTTCATGTTCATCTTTTTCTCGGCATTTATGACCTTGAGCATCCGTTCGGCAGTGCTGCCAGCAGTGGTCACTACGTTCTTGCCATTGAGATGGTCAAAGTCTTTGTAGATCGAATCCTTTCGGACCAACAGTCGAGTGCTGGCTTCGAAGATGCCGACTGAAAATTCGACTTGCTGCGCCCTCTCTGCGGTATTGGTTGTAGAACCGCACTCCAGATCGACAGTACCGTTTTGCACAAGCGGGATGCGCGTTTGTGACGTCACCAGGTTGTACCGTACGTTCAGCTCGGGCATCTCAAGTTCCTGCTTGATAGCGTCGACAATTTTCAATTGGATGTCATGCGAGTAGCCAACTGGTTTGCCGGAAGCGTCGGCGATGTAGGAGAACGGAATTGAAGAGTCTCGGTGCCCCAGGGTTATGGTCCCCGAGTTCTTAATTTTTTTAAGTGTACCGGTAAGTTCGGCAGCCATCGCTGGCGTGAAGGTTAACGCCGCAGTCAGCGTAACGCCCAGCATTGCAGGGAAGACTCGCATCAAAAGCTCCTCATAAAGGTGGGGCGAGTCTTTTTCTGACTCGCCCATCTTTGGCTCAGCGGACGTTTTCGCTGGGCCTGGCGACTTGCTTGTTGTTAGTGACGGTCCAGCCAGACGGTCTGTGCATTACAGAATTCGCGCACACCGAAATGCGAAAGCTCACGGCCAAACCCGCTTTTCTTTACGCCGCCGAAGGTGACGCGTGGGTCGGTTGCGCAATAGCCATTGATGAACACGCCTCCGGTTTCCAGTTCGCCGGCCAGCTTCTGGGCCAGTTGGACATTGCGTGTGTAGATGGTCGAGGCGAGCCCAAATTCACTGTCGTTAGCCAGTTCCAATGCATGTGCGGCGTCCCGCGCGGTGATGATCGATGCCACGGGCCCAAACAATTCCTGTTTGAATGAGGTCATCTGGTCGGTGACATCACCAAAGACCGTAGGCTCGTAGTAGTTGCCAGGGCCTTCGGCCTTTCTGCCTCCCAACAACAAGGTCGCACCTTCTTCCAGGGTGTCTCGGACCTGACGATCCAGTTCATCGCGCAAATCAAAGCGGGCCATGGGCCCTATGTAAGTGTCTGTGGCCAGTGGATCGCCGATGACCAACTTGGAGGTGGATTCGACAAACTTGCGGGTAAACTCCTCGACAACGCCTTGTTCGACAATTAAGCGTTTAGCCGCCGCGCAGACTTGTCCGGTGTTTTGGTAGCGGCCAATCACAGCGGCTTTGACAGCTTCGTCCAGGTCGGCGTCGTTGAGCACTATGAAGGGATCTGAGCCACCCAGTTCCAACACACATTTTTTCAAAGCTGCACCCGCCTGTGCCCCAATAGCCATGCCCGCTCGGACGCTGCCAGTGAGCGTGACCGCGGCGATGCGAGTGTCTGTTATCGCAGTGGAGACACCGTCGGGCGTGACATTGATGACTTCGAACACACCTTCAGCAAAGCCGGCGCGCTTGAACGCGTCTAGTAGCAGATAGGCGCATCCCATCACGTTCGGCGCATGTTTGAGGACGTAGGTATTGCCGGCAATCAACGCCGGGACGGCGCCACGCAGCACCTGCCAGATCGGAAAGTTCCAAGGCATCACGGCGAGAATCGGACCCAGTGGACGATATTCAATTCGTGCCTTTCCGCCCTCAACCTGAGTGGGTTCGGCGGTTAGCATGGCGGGGCCGTGCTCGGCGTACCACTCACAGAGTTGCGCACACTTTTCAATCTCACCGCGCGCCTGAGTGTTGGGTTTGCCCATCTCTTGAGTGATCATCTTCGCCATCGCTTCTGCGTTGTCGCGCAATGCCCTTGCCAAAGCGATCAGTGCTTGCGAACGCATTTCGACGGGTTGGCTACGCCAGGTGGAAAACCCCTTGTTAGCACGTGACAGTGATGCCTCCAGTTCCGATGCGGATTCGAAGGGGTAGTGGCCGGTCTGCTCACCATTGGCGGGATTGATTGAAATGGCATGGGTAAGGCTGGAAACGTTAGTCATGACACCGTCCTGTAGGATGGGAATGGATTCATAGCTTCTAAGCAACGGCGCCGGTGTTGAATCAGGTCGCGCGAGCCAAAATGGATTGCGCGCGACCAATGACCGGCGCATCGACCATTTGCCCATCCAGCACGAAAACGCCTTCATCTGAACGAGCGGCTTCGATAATGCGTTGCGCCCAGTGCAATTCTTCCTGGCTTGGTTTTAGCGCCTGATGAATGATCGCGACTTGGGTTGGATGGATACAAAGCGCGCCACCAAAGCCCATGTCGCGTGCAAAATGAACCGCGCGTAGTAGCCCAGCGGTGTCCTGGATCGACGGAAATACTCCATCCAACGCTGGAGCGAGCACTGCAACCCGGGTGGCGAGCAAAACGGCGTAGCGCGCATGGCTAAGGATTTCTTCGGCGGCATGGCTGCCAGTAGTCAGGTTCAGGTCCAGACCCAGATCCAGACTACCGAACGACAACCGCTCAACGCCTTGAGTGCCGGCAATTTCGTTGAGTGCTGACAAGCCCTTCGCGCTCTCGATGATTGGCCAAATCGGTTTTTCGGTACCGGCAGCTGTGGTGACCTGTTTCGCGCTTTCTGCTTTGGGTAGCAGAATTCCGATAACGCCGGCGTGGCGTCGGCAAAGATCCAGATCCGCAACATGCGCCCAGTGATCCGGGGCATTCACTCGGACCAGAATCCGTGCATCCGGGGCTTCGCTCAGGAACGCGTCGAGATTATCCCTCGCCTGCTCCTTGAGGTTTTCTTGCACGGCATCTTCCAAGTCAACGATGACTCGATCCGCCCCGGTGGCAATAGCTTTTGAGATGCGCTCTGGTCGAGTAGCCGGCACAAACAGGGCGGAGCGAACAATTGATTTGCTCATGGCGTTGCTCCATTGCTGAACTCGATCTCTCCGATCTGTGCTGTGCCGTCCTGATTGCCAGCCCAGACCTGTGCCTTGCCGTTTTCGATTAGACGTCCGCCCACCTGGAAAGGCTTAGGCGAAATCAGAGGTCGTACTCCGCGGAATGCGAAACGCTCCAGGCGCGCAGTTGGATGCGCTTTGGTAAAGGCACGCAAATTCAACGTGGCGATCAATGGACCATGTACCACCAGCCCCGGATAACCTTCGGTCTCTGTCACATACGGCCAGTCATAGTGAATACGATGACCATTGAAGGTCACTGCGGAATAGCGAAACAGCAGGGTTGGAGTGGGCTCTATCCGTTCCTGCCATTGGCCTTCAGGTAGCTTTTCGGTACCGTTCAGTTTGGGCGGGGAAGGTTCACGGTAAACAATGTCCTGATCGTCTTGAAGGGCGCGTTTGCCGTCCTGGAAAAACTCATGGCGTACTGTGACGAACAATAAGGAACCCGTGCGACCGTGCTTCTCCTCGACGTTGAGGATGGTCGATACACAGGTCACTTCAGCATCCACTTTTAATGGCTGGAAAAACTCAATTCGGCTTCCCGCCCACATGCGATTGCGGTTATGGGCCGGCGGCAAAAATCCCCCAAGCGCTGGATGGCCGTCCGGCCCCAGTTCGCTGGCACCCACCGGCTCCTGGAAAAATGCCCAGTGCCACAGGGGCGGCAGTGGCTCACCGGGTTGTGGAGCCGACTCTTCCAATGTCGCGGCAATGCGTCTGACCAGAGTGAAACTGATCCGGTCCTGGCTTTCCTGACGTCGTCCAATCCAGGCGGAAAAATCGGAACTGCTGCTCATATTCTTTGCTCCAGTCGGTCAGTGATCAGGCCAGGATGGCCATTTCTGGAATCGCTTCAAAAAGATCCGCCACCAGGCCGTAATCGGCCACCTGGAAGATCGGCGCTTCTTCGTCCTTGTTGATCGCAACGATCACTTTGGAGTCTTTCATGCCGGCCAAGTGCTGGATCGCGCCGGAAATACCGACGGCGATGTACAGCTGTGGAGCAACGATCTTGCCGGTCTGACCGACCTGCATGTCGTTGGGTACGAAACCTGCGTCCACTGCCGCGCGGGAAGCGCCAACAGCAGCGCCCAGCTTGTCGGCCAGGGCGTACAGGTGCTTGAAGTTATCGCCGTTCTGCATGCCGCGGCCGCCGGAAACGACGATCTTGGCAGCGGTCAGTTCCGGACGATCGGACTTGGCCAGTTCTTCACCAACGAAGCTGGAAGTACCGGCGTCGTGAGCAGCAGCCACCGATTCAACGGCAGCCGAACCACCTTCAGCGGCAACCGGGTCGAAACCGGTGGCACGCACGGTGATCACTTTCACTGCAGCGTTGGACTGTACGGTCGCGATGGCGTTACCGGCGTAGATCGGACGCTGGAAGGTGTCAGCGCTGACCACGGCGATGATCTCGGAGATCTGGTCAACGTCCAGCTGCGCGGCAACGCGTGGCAGGATGTTTTTGCCGGTGGAAGTAGCGGCAGCCAGGATGTGGCTGTAGCCCTTGCCCAGTTCAGCGACCAGAGGAGCAACGTTTTCCGGCAGCTGGTGAGCGTAGGTAGCGTTGTCGGCAACCAGCACTTTAGCCACGCCAGCCACTTTCGCAGCGGCTTCAGCCACGGCGCCAGCGCCCTGGCCTGCAACTAGAACGTGGATGTCAGCGCCGATTTTGACGGCAGCAGCCACGGTGTTCAGCGTGGCCGGGGCCACTACTTTGTTGTCGTGTTCAGCGATTACCAAGATAGTCATGATTAGGCTCCTAAGCTCAAAGCACCTTCGCTTCGTTTTTCAGTTTCTCGACCAGTTCAGCCACCGACTTGACCTTGATACCCGCGCTGCGTGCAGCAGGCGCTTCGACTTTCAGGGTTTTGTTGGTGGAGGCGGTGGAAACGCCCAAAGCGTCCGCAGTCAGCACGTCGAGAGGCTTCTTCTTGGCTTTCATGATGTTGGGCAGCGACGCGTAGCGCGGCTCGTTCAAACGCAGGTCGGTGGTGACGATGGCCGGCAGTTTCAGGGAAACTGTCTGCGCGCCGCCGTCGATTTCACGGGTAACAGCCACGCTGTCGCCGCTGATTTCGACTTTCGAAGCGAACGTGCCCTGACCGTAGCCGCTCAATGCAGCGAGCATCTGGCCAGTCTGGTTGTTGTCGCTGTCGATGGCTTGTTTGCCAAGGATCACCAGCTGTGGCTGTTCCTTGTCGACAACAACCTTGAGCAGCTTGGCAACGGCCAGGGAAGTCAGATCTTCGGCGGATTCGACGAGGATGGCGCGATCGGCACCCTGAGCCAGCGCGGTGCGCAGTTGCTCTTGAGCGGTGGACGGGCCGATGGAGACGACAACGATTTCGGTCGCAACACCCTTTTCTTTCAGGCGTACGGCTTCTTCCACGGCGATCTCGCAGAACGGGTTCATCGACATTTTCACGTTGGCGAGGTCGACGCCGGAATTGTCCGCCTTAACGCGAACCTTGACGTTGTAGTCGACCACTCGTTTCACAGCTACCAGCATTTTCATTGGGCAGTGTTCTCTCGAAAAACTTTGATTGTTGCAGGCAGGTTTTTTGTTTTCAGATGAAGGCTAAATCGCCCCGGCTGCGCGCATTTGTTCAATACGGTCTGTACCCAGACCCAGTTCCCTGAGCACCTGTTCGGTGTGCTGACCGAGGCCCGGTACGGCATCCATACGTGGCTCGAACGCGCTGTTGCTGCCGGGAGGTATCAAGCTCGGGACGGTGCCGGCGGAGGTTTCGACTTCCCGCCATCGGTCACGTGCCTGAAGTTGCGGATGGTCCCAAACACCTTGCATGTCGTTGACCCGGGCGTTCGCAATTTGCGCATGCTCTAACCGATCAAACACGGCATCGAAATTGAGTGTGGAGAACGATTCAACGATGAGTGCCCGCAGCGCTTGACGGTTTTCGACGCGCTTGAAGTTGGCAGAGAAGCGTTCGTCTTTCGCCAGTTCAGGAGTAAGCAGTACCTTGTCGCAAAACAGCCGCCACTCTCGTTCGTTCTGCAACCCCAGCATGACTGTGGTGCCGTCACCGATAGGGAAGGGGCCATAGGGGTAGATCGTGGCGTGCGCGGCGCCGGCGCGAGGGGGAGGTGTAGCGCCGTCGTAGGCGTAGTACATCGGGTAGTTCATCCACTCGACCAGGCTTTCCAGCATCGACACATCGAGGTGGCTACCTTCGCCAGTGCGTCCACGCAACAGCAAGGCAGATAGAATTCCGGTGTAGGCGTACATGCCGGCCGAGATGTCAGCAATCGAGCAACCGGCCTTGGCCATTTCTTCCTCACCCGGTCCGCCGGTGACCGATAGGAATCCGCCTTCGCTCTGGATCAACAGGTCATAGGCTTTTTTCTTTTCATACGGGCCGCCTGCGCCGTAGCCTGAAATGTCACAAACGATCAGGCGCGGAAACCGCTGATGCAAAGCCTCAAATGAAAGTCCCATTCGTGCTGCGGCACCCGGCGCCAGGTTCTGCACCAGGACATCGGCAGTGGCCAGCAAGCTGTCCAGCACCTCGGTGGCCGAATCTTGTTTCAGATCGAGGGTCAGGCTTTCTTTCGAACGATTGGTCCAGACGAAGTGCGAGGCGAGACCGTTGACGCGTTGGTCGTACCCTCTGGCGAAGTCACCCGTGCCTGGGCGTTCGACCTTGATCACGCGCGCGCCAAGATCGGCCAATTGTCGGGTGCAGAAGGGCGCTGCAATCGCATGCTCAAGGCTGACGACGGTAATGCCATCGAGCGGACGGATGCCTTTGGGTTGGCTCATGATTATTATCTCTCTTGTCATGGCTCCCCAGCCGCGCCAGCTTGGGCCGACGCACTGGGCTTTACGCTGATCCTTTAAAAGGAGCGTGGCAGTTCAAGTAGGTGTTCGGCAACGTACGACAGGATCAGGTTGGTGGAGATGGGCGCCACCTGATACAGACGGGTTTCACGGAATTTACGCTCGACGTCGTATTCGCAGGCAAAGCCGAAGCCTCCGTGGGTCTGCAAGCAGGCATTAGCCGCTTCCCAGGAGGCTTTCGCCGCCAGGTACTTGGCCATGTTGGCGCTGGCCCCGGCGTTGAGGCCGCTGTCGTATTCCTCGCAGGCGCGCCAGCGCATCAGGTCGGCCGCTTCGATTTCGATGTGCGCTTCGGCGATGGGGAATTGCACGCCCTGGTTCTGCCCGATAGGACGCCCAAACACCACGCGGTCGCGAGCATAGGCACTGGCCTTTTCGATAAACCAGCGACCGTCACCGATGCATTCGGCGGCGATGAGGGTGCGCTCGGCATTCAACCCGTCGAGGATGTAGCGGAAGCCTTTGCCTTCCTCGCCGATCAGACTGTCTGCGGGGATCTCCAGGTTGTCGAAGAACAACTCATTGGTCTCGTGGTTGACCATGTTGGCGATGGGTTGCACTGTCATGCCATTGCCGATGGCCTCACGCAGATCGACAAGGAAGATCGACATGCCCTCGGACTTCTTCTTCACCTCGGCCAAGGGTGTGGTGCGCGCTAGCAGGATCATCAAGTCGGAATGCTGGATTCGTGAGATCCACACCTTCTGCCCATTGATCACATACTTGTCGCCGCGCTTGATCGCGGTGGTCTTGATCTTGGTGGTGTCGGTGCCGGTAGTGGGTTCGGTGACGCCCATCGATTGCAGGCGCAATTCACCGCTGGCCAGTTTCGGCAGGTAGTAGCTTTTCTGCGCCTCGCTGCCGTGTCGTAGCAGGGTGAACATGTTGTACATCTGCCCGTGGACGGTGCCGGAGTTGCCGCCGCAACGGTTCACTTCTTCAAGGATCACCGAGGCCTCGGCCAGCCCGAGGCCGGATCCGCCGTACTCGACAGGAATCATCGCCGCCAGCCAGCCGGCATCGGTCAGGGCCTTGACGAAGGTTTCCGGAAAACCTTTTTCTTCGTCGACTTTGCGCCAGTAAGCCGCATCGAATTCAGCGCACAGAGCACGTACGCCCTCGCGGATGGCATTGAGCTCTTCAGAGTTACGGTCAGTCATTATTATTCTCCTCAACGTGTCACGCACGGCATCTGCCCTGCGTGACCGGGTCCGGGCAAAGAGCAATCAGATCGGGTTGAAACCCAAGGCGGCACGGAAGCGATTCTTGACGTAATGACCATCGCGCGGTGGCAGCACCCGTGGCGGGTTTTCCGCTTTGATCTTTATCGTCGCGAGCTTGACGCCGTCGCGGCTCGCAAAGCGCTCGCGCAGGTCATGTACGCCTTCCATGTCGCGGATTTCATCGGTCCAACTGAAGCCGCAAGTCTTCGCCACCTGGTCCAGGGAAATACCAAAACCGGCGTGGCTGACTTGCATGCCGGTTTCACCAAAGTGACCGTTATCCAGCACCGCGATGGTCAGGTTGGCGGGCGTTTGCAGTGCTACCGTGGCCAGTGCACCGAAGCCCATGAGCAACTCGCCGTCACCGGTGACTACCACCACCGATTTGTCTGGCTGCGCATTTGCCAGGCCCAGACCCACAGTGATCGCGCTGCCCATGGCAGCCCACAGGTAATAATTCAGATCATTGTCACCGGCAGCCATGACGTCGTAGGACGCCGAACCGAGACCCGTCACGACCAGCACGTCTTTGCGGTCGGCCAGCAAGGCCTTGACCACTTCGCGGCGGCACAGAGTGTGGTTTGCGCTTACTTGACCCATTTCTTTTCTCCAATCAGGCGCTGACCGAGCAGCAGGGCAGTGGACGAATCACCGTTGAAGGCCATGGTCGCGGCACCGTGCAGCAGCGGGGCAACGTCTTCCGGGACGTCCGCGCGCCAGGTCATCACTTTCATCAGATTCAGGGAGGCTTCTGTGGCCTGGCCCATCGGGTTCTGCCACGCGTTGAATTCGGCCCAGTCGCCGCGCATGGTGACCACCATCAACAGCGGGAAGCCGGCACAGACTTGAAGTGCCAGGGTGTTGATGCAGTTACCGACGCCGCTGGACTGCATCAAGAGTGCACCGCGCTCACCGCCCAGCCAGGCGCCGGCGAGGTAGCCGATGCCTTCTTCTTCGGTGGTGAGGACGACAGCCTTGATATCCGGGTCGGCATACGACATGCGGATGGCCGCCGAGTGACCTGCATCCGGTACGAAGACCACGTGTTTGACGTCGTGGGCCTTGAGCACGCGGAACACGTCCTCTTGCCAATCCTGTCCCACGGTGTGTTCAGCTTCTGTTGACATGCCAATCTCCCAAGCAGTGCTGCTTTTGTGTTTTCACCCATTCTGGGAGTGCTGGGAGCGGACTGCGACTACCGTTTTTGTCTTTGAGATATGCCCATTTTGTATAGCAGGTGGGGTGAATGCGTGGCCTGCCGGGCAACGGCGATAGCCACGCATTATGGGAAGGGAAATGATTAACGTAGTGAGGTGCAGAAGGTACGGATCGCCTCGCAGGCCCGGCGCAATGAAGCCTCATCCAGGGCGTAGGCGATGCGAATGTAAGGGCCAAGACCAAAAGCGCTACCATGCACTACGGCCACATCCGCTTCGTCGAGCAGTGCATGCGCGACATCTTCGTCGGTGTGCAGTACCCGGCCACCCGCTGAGGTACGCCCGATCAATCCGGCACAGGACGCGAACGCGTAGAACGCCCCGGCTGGACTGACGCATTCAAGGCCTGGGGTGTCGTTCAGCAGCGCCACCATCAAATCGCGACGACTCTGGAATGCCACCCGGCTTTCACGGATGAAATCCTTGGGACCTTCCAGTGCCGCGAGCGCAGCCTGTTGCGACACAGAGCTGGCGCCAGAGGTTTGCTGACCTTGCAGTTTTTCCATGGCTTCCAGCAACCAGCGCGGCCCTGTGGCGAAACCGATTCGCCAGCCGGTCATAGCATAGGCCTTGGACACACCGTTCATGGTCAGGGTGCGAGGTGCCAGTCGTGGTTCAACCTGGGCCAGGGTGTAGAACGCTTGATCATCAAAAATCAGATGCTCGTAGATGTCATCGGCCAGAATCAGCACGTGAGGGTGAGCCAACAACACCTCAGCCAAGGCGTGCAGTTCTTCCCGGCTATACACCGCGCCGGTCGGGTTGGACGGCGAATTGAGGATCAACCAGCGGGTCTGCGGTGTGATCGCGGCGGCCAGCGCCGAGGGCGTCAGCTTGAAGCCAGTGTCGGCGTCGCAAGTAACGATTCGGGCTTCACCGCCACACAATTGAACCATCTCCGGGTAACTGACCCAGTACGGCGCCGGCACGATAACTTCGTCACCCTCATTGAGGGTCGCGGCCAAGGCGTTGTAGATCACCTGTTTGCCACCGTTGCAGACAAGGGTGTCTTGCCAGGCTACGTCCAGACCGTTCTCACGACGGAACTTGGCGGCCACTGCTTCTCGCAGTGAACGTACACCGGCGACCTGGGTGTAGCGGGTGTGGCCGTGTTCAATGGCATGAATGGCCGCTTCACGCACATGCTTGGGCGTATCGAAATCCGGCTCGCCGGCACACAGCGAAATAATTTTCGCGCCTTGCGCCCGGCGCTCTGCCACCCGATCCATGATTCGGTAAGTCGCGGACGGCTGCGCATTGGCAAGACGCTGATTCAGACGTTGGATATCGGCGCTCATGCGCGAGTTCTCCACTCAGTCAGGTTCATCAGTTCCAGGGTCGAGCGGCCCTCGGTCAACGCCTGCATCATCTGCGCTTCCTTGTCCGCCCGCGCTTCACCTTCTGCCAAGGTGCGTGCGGCATCCGCCTTGGGAATGATGATCACACCATCATCGTCGGCCACCACCCAGTCGCCCTGTGTCACGAAAGCACCATTGAAATTGAACGGCTGCCCCACCGAAGGCGCACTGGCTTTGACTGTGCCTTTCAGCGAGATGCCGCGGGCGAACACCGGGAACTGGCGTTTCTTCAGGGCCGCAATATCGCGTACGCCACCATCGATCACCAGCCCGACCACGCCAGCCGCTTCGGCCGCCACGGTCAGCACTTCGCCCCAATAACCGGCGATGAAGCTGCCCGTGCCTACGACCAGCACGCTGCCACGGGGCACACGTTCCATCGCCAGGTGCAGGGCGAGGTTGTCGCCGGGCGAGCATTCCAGAGGGTAAGCGGGAGCGGAGATAAAGGCACCGTCCCAGATCGGGCGGATCGCGCTGTCGACCGCGCAAGGCAGGTGGGACGCTTCATACAGCGTCGAACTGCCCAGCACTTTTGCCCGTGCGTAAGAATCCAGGGGGAGGGGGAGTATGGTCATCAAACTTTCCTCTGCAGGCTGTGGTAGCCCAGTGCGGCGCGGGCTTCTTTAAGGGTTTTGCCCTGAGCGATCAGGGCGCGAATGTCGGCTTCGACCGATTCGATCTGACGGGCACACGCTGCCACTTCAGCTGCACGAGCCCGGGGGACGACGACCACACCGTTGGCGTCGGCGACTACGATGTCGCGGGCACAGACCCGGGCGGCACCGATGGACACCGGCTGGTTGACCGACTGAACCTGTACGCGGTCTTTGCCGGTGCGCATGAAGCGGCCCTTGCTGAAGATCGGGTAGCCATCGCCCAGTGCTTTGTTCACGTCACGGCAAACACCGTCGATGACTGTGGCAGCGATCTGCCGAGTACCGGCGTACTGGGTCATGATGTCGCCCCAGACGGTGCAATCAGTGCGGCCGCCGTTGTCGATGACCACCACATCGCCGGGCGCGACGTCTTCGATGAAATCGCCAACGGTACCCGGAGGTACGCTGGCCGAGACGTACTGCACGGTAAACGCCGGGCCGACGATAACCTTGCTGTAGTTGTCCAGTGGCGCCACACCGAGGCATTGGCCGGGCAGGCCGAGTTTGTCCAGCGCATCGGAAACACCCGGGGTGTCCAGGCCTTCAAACAAGGCGACCAGTTCTTTGTCTTCGATATTCATCAGGCGTGCTCCGTGTGGATCGCTTCGAATTGGGTGTCATGCATCACTTCGGCGACCGAGCGACCGCTGCGGACAGCCTCGACCATGCCGTCCTGGCGGCGGGCGATACGCTCGCCAAGGTCGAGCACTTTCTCGATATAGGCTGAGGGCACGAATACGGTGCCGCAGGTATCGGCGATGACATAGTCGTTCTCGCTGACGTCGACGCCGGCCACGTTGATGGTTACGGCGGCATCGATCTGCACCACCCGATTGCGGGCACTGATCATGGTCACCCCGCGGCCATAAACCGGGTAGCCAATCGACTCGCTGCCGTCGATGTCGCGGCTGAAACCGTCGATTACCGTGCCGCGCACTTTCTTGCTGGCCGCTGCATTGGCGAGGATATCGCCCCAGCAGGAGATGCCTTCGATTCCACCTGCAATCACCAGCACACGATCATCGCTGTCGATCTGTTCCACCACGGGGGTAATCAGGTGCACAGTGGGGACGTTGTCGGATTTAGGAGCCAGCAGCACGGTGCTGGCGCGGCCGACAATCTTTGGGCAGTTCCACAGTGGGCGCAGCCCAACAGTGGCACCCGGCAGGCCGATGAAGTCGAGCGCATCGGAAACCGTGTTGGTATCCAGCGCCGCCAAGCGATCCAGCAAACTCTTATTGATCATGGGAAAGCCTCAGTGGTGACGGAGGCGCCCAGTGTTAGCGAGACAATTTGATAGGTATATTACTAATCACAGATGCGTTAGATACGTTAAACCTATGGATTAATCATGATCAATTTTCGACTGATTCGTCATCTCTGGTTGTTCCTGGCGGTGGCCGAAGAACAGAACTTCGGCCGTGCGGCCAAGCGTTTGGGCATGTCCCAGCCACCGCTGAGCGAGCAGATCCAAGTGTTGGAGCAGGCGCTCAAGGTCAAGCTGTTTGATCGCTCGCGACGCGGTGCGAAGCTGACCCCGGTGGGAGCGGCGATTCTGCCGGCCGTGCGCAAGTTCGCCGACCAATTGGAACGGCTGGAGCTCGCCGTGGAGGAGGCGGTGGCGGGGCAGTCGGGGATATTGACCATCGGCGCGATTTCTACGGCCATGTTTGATGTCTTGCCGGGTTTGATCGAGCAACTGAAGAGCGATTACCCGCACCTCACCGTGTCTGTACGGGAGATCGACAGCGTCGAAGCGGTGCCGGCGCTGGAAGCCGGAGACATCGACCTGGCCTTCGCCCGGCTGGACGGTGATCTGGGGGCCTCGATCAAATCACTGCCGCTGACTCAGGACCGCCTGGTTGTGGCCCTGCCCAGCGATCACCCCTTGGCGGCGCGCACGCGAATCAGCCTGGCCAGCCTGGCCACTGAACCCTTGGTGATGTTTTCCCGAAAGGTTAGTCCGGTCTACTTCGACAATCTGATTGCGACTTGCCGCGCCAGCGGTTTTTCCCCGCGCGTGCTGCATGAAGTGCGCTCGGTCGCCTCGCAAATTGCCTTTGTCAGCTGCGGCCAGGGTATCGCACTGGTACCAGCGTCGCTGAAAAAACTGGCACCGGACAATGTGGTATTTCGAGCACTGATCCAGAAGCTCAATGTCGTGACCACAGCGGTGGCCTGGAATGCAGATCGGCCCAATCCGCTGGTGCAGGAGCTGGTCACCCGACTCCAGTCCCGTGTGTGAGTCGAGCAAGGCCCTGTGCGTGAACAGGAGTGATAGGTTTGGCGTATGAGAGCCTTCCCGTATTAGGAATTTACAGAAGGCTCGATTCCCTTGAAATTGCGAGTCTGGCTGCCGGCAACCCAAGTTCGGCGCTACCTTTTCGTTCAAGGAGTCAACAACGTGTCTTCTCCAGAAACGTTCACTCATGTGCAACTCCCTCTGACGGTGGAGGGTGTCCAACTGAACGTGGCCGCCATCCATCGCGACGGCGTCCTTGCGCCGATCGTGTTCCTGCATGGTTTTGGTTCGACCAAGGAGGACTATGCCGACATCGTGCAGCAGCCCGCGTTCGCCGGTCACCCTTTCGTGGCTTACGACGCACCGGGTTGTGGTGAAAGCCAGTGCGATGATCTTTCCAGGATTTCCATTCCCTTTGTGCTGCAGACAGCGCTGCAGGTGCTGGCACATTTCGGCATCGAACGCTTCCATCTGGTCGGCCATTCCATGGGCGGTCTGACCGCATTGATGCTGGCGCATCAGTTCCCGGACCGGGTGCTCAGTTTCGTCGATATCGAGGGCAATATCGCCCCGGAAGACTGCTTCCTCAGCCGGCAGATCATCGACTATCCGAGCAACGATCCCGAGGTGTTTTTCGCCGCCTTCATCGAACGTGCCCGACACGCCCCTGCCTATGCCAGTGCACTCTATTCCGCGAGCTTGCGGCACAAGGTGCGTGCCGGTGCGGTGCGGGGGATATTCCAGTCGATGGTAGATCTTTCCGATAATGCCGATCTGATGAGCAAATTCCTCGGCTTGAAATGCCCACGAATGTTCATGTACGGCGAGCAGAACGCGTCACTGTCCTATCTGCCGCATATCCAGGCCGAAGGTGTCCGGCTGGCCCCCATTCCTGATTGCGGGCATTTCCCGATGTATTCCAACCCCATCGCGATGTGGCAACAGATCGCCGATTTCCAGGTGAGCAGCCTTACCGGGTAAACCCGGTCGTCCTGAGGGCTTCCTGATCATTCGCGGGAGCCTGGCCAGGCCACGAAGTTGAAATTCAAAAGCTGATTCAGTCACTTCTCCTGCCTTCGGGCGGCGACTTGTGCAGGCGCGTGCGTGCCTGAAATCCGTGTACCTATAAAAACAAGAGGTTCGACCCATGCTTGATGTCATTAATGATTTTCTCTCCGGCAAGCTTCTGATCGTGCTCATCGTAGGCCTGGGCGGCTACTTCACGGTGCGTTCACGCTTTGTCCAGTTCCGCCATTTTCTGCATATGTTCGGCGCCTTCCGCGATAGCGTGCAAAAGAGTGCCGGGCAGATCAGCTCATTCCAGGCATTGATGCTTAGCCTGGCGGGGCGCGTAGGTGCGGGCAATATCGCCGGTGTCGGGTTGGCGGTAACGTTGGGCGGCCCGGGCGCGGTGTTCTGGATGTGGGTTACCGCGCTGGTGGGCATGTCCACCAGCTTCTTTGAGTGCAGCCTGGGGCAGTTGTACAAACGGTGTGATGCTAACGGACAGTTCCGCGGCGGGCCGTCGTATTACATCCAGTACGGACTGAAACAACCCTGGCTGGGCAAGGTCATGGCGTTACTGCTATTGGTGACCTTTGGTTTCGCCTTCAACGGACTGCAATCCCATGCCGTGACTCACTCGCTGAATAATGCGTTCGGTTTCTCTACGACCTACTCCGGAATTACGATTGCCATATTGCTTGGCCTGGTGTTCATGGGCGGCATCAAGCGCATCGCCGCGGTCTCGGACCTGCTGGTGCCGGTCAAAACGCTGGCTTACATTGGCGTGACCGTTTATGTGATCGTGCTCCAGTTTGATCATGTTCCCGGAATGCTGATGACCATCTTCAAAAGTGCTTTCGGCCTGGATCAGGCGTTTGCCGGCCTGGTCGGCAGTGCCATTGTCATGGGCGTCAAACGTGGGGTGTTTGCCAACGAGGCGGGACTGGGGAGTGCTCCCAACGTAGCCGCGGTGGCGAAAGTGGATCACCCGGCGGCTCAAGGGGTGGTTCAGGCCTTCAGCGTTTTTCTCGATACCTTTGTGATCTGTACCTGTACGGCGCTGCTGATTCTGCTGTCAGGCTTTTACACGGCTAGTTTTGAAGGCGATGGCCTGGTGCTGACTCAGAACGCGTTGGCGGCAGTGGTCGGAGATTGGGGACGCACCTTCATCAGCGTGGCGTTGGCGCTGTTTGTCTTCACGTCGATCCTCTACAACTACTACCTGGGCGAGAATAACCTGCGCTTGCTGCTGGGCGACAAGCGCGCTGCAGTCATTGTCTATCGTGGTTTGGTGCTGCTGCTGATCCTTTGGGGGGCCGTACAAAATCTGGGCACTGTGTTCGCTTTTGCCGATATCACCATGACGCTGCTGGCCTTCGTGAATCTGATCGCCCTGGCGCTGTTGTTCAATGTCGGCATGCGCTTGCTGCGCGACTATGACCAGCAACGCAAAGCCGGCATCAAAACGCCTGTCTTCGATTCAAGTCAGTTCAAGGATCTTGATCTTGATTTGCATGCATGGCCGAACCGGGAGCACGCGGCCAACGTCCTCGCCGAAACTGTCACTCAAGTTGCACCTGCATCTGCTACCCAGTGATGCAAAAAGGGCCCATGGATCTCATGGGCCCTTTTCAAATACCTGCTGTAATCGTCAGTGCTTCAAACGCTCGCAGCGTGTGACTTTGCGCAACCCTTCAAACCGGTGCGCTCTTCGATCTCACCGGAACCGCTGATGTATCCATAGCGCGAAAGATTCGGCATCAGCATCGCGGCGATGAAAGTGATGGTCACGACGGCCGCGACATAGAAGAAGAAATATTCCTCAATGCCTTGGGACCGGAGCGACAAGGCGACGTATTCGGCGGTGCCGCCGAATGCCGCATTGCCGATGGCATACGGAAAGCCTACGCCCAATGCGCGTACCGCAGGTGGGAACAGTTCAGCTTTGACGATCCCGGCAATCGGGGTGTAGAGCGACGCAATGGCCAGGCCACCAAACACCAGCAGGAACGCCGTAAACGGGCTGCTGACCGATTGCAGTGAATAGAGCAGGGGAATCACCAACAGCATCGCCAACCCGGAAAACATCAGCATGTGCGCCTTGATCCCGATACGGTCCGCCAGCAAGCCGAACAGTGGCTGGCAGAACATGAAACCGACCAGGGCCGCGGTCATGATGAAACTAACCGTTTCCGGGCTGAAACCGGCTGAGATCACCAGGAACTTCTGCATATAGGTGGTGAAGGTGTAGAAGTACAAAGAACCACCGATGGTAAACGCTACCACCAGCGCGACCGCCCGTTTGTGCTTGAACATGCCGCGTAGCGAGCCGGCGTCTTTGCGGCTCATGTCTTTCTTGGTGGCGGTTTCATGCATGGCGCGGCGCAGATACACCACCACGATTGAGCTCAGGGCACCGATGAAGAACGGAATCCTCCAGCCCCATTCGCGCAATTCTTCGCCGGTGAGGGTTTGCTGGAGAATGACCACAGTCATCAATGCCATGAGCTGACCGGCAATGATGGTGAAGTACTGGAACGAGCCATAGAAACAGCGACGCCCAGGTGTAGCGATCTCACTGATGTAGGTGGCACCGGTGCCGTACTCCGCGCCGACTGACAGCCCTTGAATCAACCTCGCGACGACAAGCAAAACTGGCGCCGCCACACCAATGGTTTCATAGGTCGGCATGACGGCAATCAGCAGGGAGCCGGCGCACATCATAAAAACCGAGATAATCATCGAGACCTTGCGGCCGCGAGTGTCGGCAATCCAGCCGAAAATCCAGCCGCCGAGAGGCCGCATGAAAAAGCCGACGGCGAAGACGCCGGCGGTTGCGAGCAACTGACTGGTGGTGTCGCCTTTGGGGAAAAACGAGCTCGCAAAATAGATGGCGGTATAGGCGTAAATGAAAAAGTCGTACCACTCCACCAAATTGCCCGAGCAGGCACCCATGATGGCTCTGACGCGATTCGGACTTTTTATCTGATCGGACTTTTCAGTGTGGAGTGTTGAGTCGCTGGTTGATGCAGACATTCTGTTCACCCTTTTTTCAAGGCGAGACGATACGAGGCGCACGCTGATGCGTGTCCGACGTTGCAAGCTCGATGGGTTGATGGGCTTAACGCAGTTGCAGTGATCCTTTGACGACCAAGGCACATGAAGAGGGGGGATGTATATGAGAGGTCAGCTGCTTGCTGACTGTGTAAGGCGGGTCGGTCAGGTAACGAGAAATGCAGTAAATCATGACGTAAGCCCTCGAATCTTATTCTTGTAGTCAGTCGAGCGCTCTTGGCGTCGACGTTGATTGCACGCTACCGCAGAGTGACGAGGGTAATAAGCCGTCAGCCAGGCCTAACTGATATACCGAAATTTTATAGCTTGCCTTGCAACCCGTGCGGGCTGGGGGATACAGCCGGCTCGAAAGTCGCAAGGCCCCATGCGGCGCGGGCCCTGTGGCATTCCAAGGAACGCTAATGCGTTTACACTCATACTACTTTCGACGCATTTCGCGCCGAGCCCGACTTTGACTGGCCAGGTAATGGATGTCGTTCAACTCAAGACCCTAATTCATGTGGCCGAGCTTGGCAGTCTCAGCAAGGCCTCCGACCGGCTTCACATCGCACAACCGGCACTGAGTAGGCAAATTCGTCTGTTGGAAAAGGAACTCGGGGCCTACCTTTTTGATCGGCATGGACGAGGCATGGAAATTACCGATGCCGGCCGTGAAGTCTTGGCGCATGCCACTCGAATCATGGAAGAAATGGAGTCCATTCGAAGTTCTGTGGTGGGCGGAAAGACCTCTTTTCGGGGAACGGTCGTCATCGGTACGACGCCGACGGTAGCGGAAATCGTCACCGTTCCTCTAGTGCGCAAAATCAAAGAGGCGCATCCGAATCTTGCCGTCAGGTTTTCCTCGGCCTTCAGCGGCTATCTGCTGGATTGGGTTCAGCGTGGCGAATTGGAACTGGCGATTTCTTACGATCCCCAACCCCTGCATACGCTGCGTATCGTGCCGGTGATGATGGAAAATCTGCTGCTGGTCGGCCCCGCCAGCGCCAACCTGCGTCTTGATACACCGGTGTCGTTCGAGTCTTTGGCAGAGCAGCTATTGGTGTTGCCAAGTGCTCGGCATAGCCTTCGCGTGATTCTGGATGATTGTGCGCGTGAAGTCGGGATCAAGCTCAAGACCAGTGTCGAAGCGGATTCCTTTGGCGCGATGATTGCCTTGGTCTGCAATGGGTTCGGTTTGACCGCTTTGCCTTTGGCATCGATTTACGCCCAAATCGAAGCTGGCGTGCTCAGTGCCGCTCCCTTGATTGACCCCATTCCCATGCGCAAACTTGTTCAGGTTTTTCCTGCCGACAGGCGTGTCAGTCCGGCTGCCAAATTCGTCGGGGATGCCTTCATCGAAATTGCTGCCGACCTGGTCAATCGTAAGATTTGGGCTGGGCACATGCTTTGAGCCAATGGATTCGTTGGCTAGGTGAATCGTTCGTTTAAACGTAATTGCTCAGCTAGTCACGCTATCCGCCTTTCTCACCACTGATGACATCGTCTTGAATCAACAAACGCGACTGCCTGGCGTATTCGGCATTTTTATTTTGGGGATGCTGCAGGTTCTGGTCTGGGGAGGCTCGTTCTTCCTGATGGCCGTCATGGCCGATCCGATCATGAAAGAAACCGGCTGGGCCAGCCAATGGGTGTATGGCGCACTGTCTCTGAGCATTCTGGTTTCCGCGTTGCTGGCGCCGTTGACCAGCCAGCTTATTGGCCAGTACGGCGGTCGCCCTATTCTGGCCAGTAGCGGTCTGGGCGTCGCCATCGGGTTGTTTCTGATGGCCAGTTCGACCTCGTTGCCGATGTTTTTTTTGTCTTGGGCTGTAATAGGTGTCGGTATGGCGCTGGGGTTGTATGAAGCGCTATTCGCCGCTTTAGGTTCTCTCTATGGGGAGCGAGCGGGCAGTGCGATTACGGGCATCACGCTTGTGTCTGGGTTTGCTACAACACTGTCATGGCCCGCGGTTGCGTTGGTCATCGAACACGTTGGTTGGCGCACGACGTGCGTGGCTTATGGAGTGTTATTGGTCATTGTCGTGGCGCCGCTTTATTTCTGGGTGCTGGCACGGGGCACGGGACCACTCATAAAAAGTCAGGCAGTGGGTGGCGAAAGTTTCTCAATCGACCGGCGGATCTACTTGTTGCTTACGCTGATTTTTGCTTTGGGTGCAGTGATCATGACGGCGATGTCGGTCCAGCTCATTTCATTGTTGCAGGGGCAGGGTTACTCGCTTGCAGCCGCCGTCGGACTGAGCGCATTGCTGGGGCCGAGCCAGGTAGGATCACGTGTTCTACAGGTGTTTTCGCGTAAGCGACACCCAATCTGGACGACGTTGATCTCCGTGATATTCGTGGCAATTGGTCTGCTGTTTGTGACCATCGCACCGGCAATGACTGCCCTGGGGTTGGTGATCTATGGCGCGGGTAATGGTTTGCGGGCGATCGTTCGAGGACTTCTGCCATTGGCCCTCATGTCGCCCACCCATTATGTTTTGCTGATGGGACGCATGGCTCGGCCTTCGCTCATAGGACAAGCCTTGACCCCCCTTGCAGGCGGTTACCTGTTGCAGACCTGGGGCGCTGGCGGTGTGCTTGCGGGACTGAGTGTGCTGGCTGTATTGAACGTGCTCTTGGTCTTGCTGCTCATTCGACTGGTATGAAAAGAACAGCGCTGATTGTCATCTTCCCTAAGGATTCGGCTGGCATCTTCAGAGATCAGCGATTCAAGTTCTTTGATGGTGATTTTGGCCATAAAATGAGTTACCCCTACTTTTCCCCCCACAAAAACGGCGGCTCTTGATGGACGTTCCTGGACTCTCGTAGAGCAGAACACCTCTGGAACTCAAGTAAACACTAGCTTGGAGAAATCCAGAGTAAAATTTTGGAGTCTTTCAAGAAGTATGAAAAAGGAGATGGGGTGCTAGGGGTCGAGTGTTCGAATCACTCCGTCCCGACCATATCATTCAATGACTTAGCCCAATCTACCCAGGTTGGGCTTTTTCATGCCCAAAAAATATCCCACGACTGCCACCCGTGCTCACGCCCATGCGCTACGCAACGGCAATGGATAAGCCAATCAAAGCGTCCCCTGTGCCCTGTACAACCCTGATCGGCTAGCCGGCGTACTCGACTGAAACGGCAGGTGTCTCCACTGCTTGGTGTGGCTTGGTACATCGCGTCGGCGGCTTTAGCGAGAAGCGCTCCGACGGTGCTGTCGTTGTGGGGGCAGAGCAGTAGGTTGGCTCATAAACTGCTGGCGGCGGTTTTGAGATCCGCTGCTGACGCGAAGTCTGTTAGGCGAAGACAAAATATTGGCGATGAGGCATGTTCACCGCGGATTTCCCGCCTGATCCTTTTTATGGCGCGCATAGCCATCGACAAAAAATAGGGGTGAAGCCTGTCCCTTTTTTTCACCTCGCCTGTCATTCCAGGCAAGTGAACATAATCGAGAGCTTCCCCAATGCCCGTCGTCCGCCCCTTGCGCTTGCGCCCGTTGCTGAAACTGAGTTTGCTGCTGAGCCTGAGTACCAGCCCGTTGTTCGTCCCCGTCAGCTATGCCGAAGACAGCGCGCCGCGCCGCAGCTACCAGGTGCCGGCCGGCAGCCTGAGCGCGGCGTTGACCCGGTTTGCCGGGCTGGCGGGGGTCAATCTGTCGGTGGACCCGGCGTTGGTCAGCGGGCGTAGCAGCCAAGGCCTGACCGGCGAATATGGTGTGGAAGAGGGCTTTGCGCGCCTGCTGCAAGGCTCCGGCCTGCAGCTGCAACCCATGGGCGAGCAGGCCTACATGCTGGTGCCCCAGCCGGATGGCAGCAGCCTTGAACTGGCGCCCACTTCCATCCTCGGCACCACCGGCCTGTATGACGGCGACAGCTATGCCGGCGGCCAGGTGGCGCGACGTGGCTCCCAGGGCTTGCTGGGCACCCGCGACTTTATGGAGACGCCCTTCAGCATCACCACCTACACCCAGGACACCGTAAAAAACCAGCAGGCGCGCACCTTGGGCGACCTGATCGCCAATGACCCCTCGGTACGCGCCACCAACCCGGCCGGTGGGCGCTATGAGCAATTCACCATCCGTGGCTTCAGCCTGTTCAACAGCGATGTGGCTTACAACGGTCTGTACGGCGTACTGCCGACCTACAGCATCGATATGGAAATGGCCGACCGCGTCGACATCCTCAAGGGGCCGACCCAGTTGATCAACGGCATCTCGCCGCGAGGCAGCGTGGGCGGCGGTATCAACGTGGTGCCCAAGCGCGCCACCGACAAGGACATCACCTCGTTCACCGGCACCTGGGCCTCCGACAGCCAGGCCGGCGGCGCGGTGGATGTGGGCCGGCGCTTTGGCGAGGATAACCAGTTCGGCCTGCGCTTCAACGGCGTGAAGCAGTCCGGTGATACCGAGTGGGATCACCAAAGCGTCGACCGTGAAATGGCCGTGCTCGGTCTGGACTTCCGCGGCGAGCGCCTGCGCCTCTCCACCGATATCGGCCACACCGAACGCGACACCGACGCGCCCCAGGAGCGCGTGCAAGTCGCCGCCGCCGCGCCGGTGCCCCGGGCCAGCGATGTGCGCCGCAACTATGCGCAATCCTGGAGCAAGGCACGCACCAACGACACGTTCGGCACGTTCAACGGCGAGTTCGATCTGAGCGATAACGTGATGCTCTATGGCGGCGTCGGCGTGCGCAAAAGCAGCCACGACTTCCTGCGCCACGCGGTGTCCGTCACCAACGCGGCCGGTGCCTTCAGCGTGCAGCCTCGGGATTTTACCCGCGATGAAAACGTACGCACCGCCACCGCCGGCGTGCGCAACTGGTTCCACACCGGGCCGGTGAGCCACGAGGTCAACCTGGCGGCCAGCTACTTCTATATGGACTTCACCAATGGCGGCGCGCGTTATGCGGCGGCACCGAGCAACCTGTACGACCCGGTGCAAACGCCGACACCTTCGACGCCTACGCGCCAGGACGCCAAGGTCTACACCGAAAACAAGTTCAGCGGCCTGGCGTTGTCCGACACCCTGGGCTTTTTCGATGATCGCCTGTTGCTCACCCTCGGTGCGCGCTGGCAGCGGGTCAAGGTCGACGACTGGAGCAATGGTGTCAAAGGCGACACCGCCTACGACGAAGAAAAAATCTCGCCCTCGGGCGGTCTGTTGTTCAAAGCCACCGACAAACTGTCGCTGTATGCCAACTACATGGAAGGGCTGAGCCAGGGCAAGATCGCGCCATCCACCTCGGTCAATGAAGATCAGATCTTCGCGCCGTTCATCAGCCGCCAAGTGGAAGTGGGCGCCAAGTACGACGCCGGTGCCTTCGCGGTGACCGCCGCCGTGTTTCGCATCAAGCAGCCGGCCTACGAAACCAACGCCACCACCCGCGTGTTCGGTCCCAATGGCAAGCGCCAGAACGACGGGGTGGAGCTGAGTGTGTTCGGCGAGCCGCTCAAGGGCGTTCGCCTGCTGGGCGGCGTGATGTATATCGACAGCGAACTGAAAAACACCACTAACGGCACCTTCGACGGTAACCGTGCGCCGGCCACGCCCAAGTACAACGTCAACCTCGGGGCCGAATGGGACGTACCGACCCTCGAAGGCCTGACCCTGACTACCCGCGGCATCCACTCCAGTTCCCAGTACCTGGACCAGTCCAACGTCAAGGAAATCGACGCCTGGAACCGCATCGACGTCGGCGCCCGTTACGCATTCAAGGTGGACGACAAACACATCACCCTGCGCGCCAACGTGGAGAACGTCGCCGACAAACGCTACTGGAGCTCGGCAGGCGCTTCGGACGACAGCGAGCCGGGGCTGACCCTGTCGACACCGCGGACGTATCTGCTGTCGGCTACCGTCGACTTTTAACGCCCGGCGCGGGCTGCAACGGGTTAAGCAAAAGGGTAAGCGCCGTCGGACTGCCTGACCGAGCGCTCCTCCCCGGCGTGTTACTGGCACTGTTCTGCTCACAATCGGTGCCATCTGTGAGCCATTTGGTAGCACGCCTCCACACACGGCAGCCCTTGTTAACCGACGGGGCGTGCCGCTGTTACGTGCAAAATCAGTCTCTTAAACATTGCCTGGTGCATCTGGCACATATCCTGCTGTGTTTGTATCCGTGGATAATTGGATACAAAAATACAAAAGGTGACGCTGATGCAATTTGCTCCCGCTTACGTTGACCGTCAGCCGCTGACCGCCGAGGAGGAGGCTTACAACTTCCTGCTTGACGCCATCTGCAGCGGTCGCTTGCGCAAGGGCGATCGCCTGATCGCCGAAGACATCGCCAGCGAGATCGGCATGAGCCGTATGCCGGTGCGCGAAGCGTTTCGCCGTCTGGATGCCCAAGGGCTGGTGACTTTGCGTCCCAACCGTGGCGCGATTGTCAGTGGCCTGGACATTGATGAGCTGCACGAAGTCTTCGAGATGCGCAGCGCCCTGGAAGGGCTGGCGGTACGCGTGGCGGTAGGGCGCATCGGCGAGCGTCAGTTGGCGGCGCTGGAGCGTCTGCTGGATGAAATGGATGACTACCGCGATGAGAGCGCCGAGTGGGTCAGCCGACACCGCGCCTTCCACGAATACCTGTGCAGCCTCAGCGGCAGGCCGCGTTTGATGAAGCAGATTTCGGCGTTGTATTCCCTGGTCGAAGCGCCGATGCGGCTGTGGCTGCAGCACGGTGAAAAACCCCTAAGCGCGCGCCAGGAGCACTCGGTGATCCTGGAGGCGATTCGTGCCGGCGATGCCGCGCGCGCCGAGGCCGTGGTGCGTGAGCACATCGAAGGCACCGTGCCGGCGCTGATCCAATTCCTGCAAACAGAACAATAAGAACCACTGTGTTTTGACGTTGAGTCCTGCCCCGTTTTTCCACGAACTGGAGTGTCTGGTCATGCATAAACACCGCGCCTTGCTGGTGGCTGTCTCCCTCGGTCTGTGCACGCAATGGGCCGTTGCCGCGCCCCAGGTGCCGGAGCGATTGCGCAACGTCGACAAACTCACTTATTGCTCAGGCATGGATTCACCGCCCCTGGTCTCCTTCGATGAGTCTCAGAAACCCCGGGGGCTTACCGTGGACCTGGGCTTGGAAATCGCCAAGCGCCTGGGCGACAAGCAGGTGCAGTGGAAGGTGATTCCGTTCTCCGGGCTGGTGCCGGCGTTACTGGCCCAGCAATGCGACATGATCGTTGATCAGCTGTTCGACAAGCCCGAGCGGCGGCAAGTGATCGACATCGTCAACTACATGTATTCCAGCCAAGCGGTGGTGGTGCCCAAGGGCAATCCCAAGGGCATCAAGACGCTGGACGACTTGTCCGCGCACAAAGTGGCTGTGCTCAACGGCTCCACCATCAAAACCCTGCTGGACACGCAGAACGACAGCCTGACCAAGGCCGGCAAGCCACTGATGAAACTAGTGGTGTACAACACCGACACCGACGCCTTTCAGGCCCTGCGCATCAGCCAGGTGGACGCCTACGGCACCACCGTGGAAACCGCCGGTTATTACGCGGCGATGGCCCCGGACCTGTTTCAGGAGGGCGTGCCTGCGTTCAGCCGCATCCTCACCGGCCTGGGCATGCGCAAGGATGACCCACAACTGACGGCCGCCGTGCAGCAGGTGATCAGCGATATGCGCAGCGATGGCAGCTATGTGCAGTTACTGAACAAGTGGCATGTCAGCAGCGACACACTCGACTGAGGTCCGCCGCGATGAACTTCAATTGGGATGTGTTCTGGCAGTACCTATTGCAGCCCAGCGGGGTGTACCTCACCGGGCTGTGGCTGACCTGCCTGATCAGTGTGCTGGCCATGGCGTTGGGGTGTGTGCTGGGCCTGGCGGCGGCGTTGTTGCGGCTGTCCGGCAACCCGTTGCTGCACCTGCCGGTACGCTTTTACGTGTGGCTGATGCGCGGCACGCCGTTACTGGTGCAGATCGTGTTTCTGTACACCGCATTGGCGGCGGGCGGGATTTTCCGCTTCGAGGACATCGAGCTGTTCGGCTTGATCGTCCCCGGCAATATCCAGGCGGCGATCATTGCCCTGGGCCTGAACGAAGGCGCGTACATGGCCGAAATCATCCGCGCCGGTATCGGCGCGGTAGACAAGGGCCAATACGAAGCCGGACGTTCCCTGGGCATGGGCTTCGCCAAGTTGATGCGGCGCATTGTGCTGCCCCAGGCGTTTCGCGTGATCGTGCCGCCCCTGGGCAATGAGTTCAACGTGATGCTCAAGAACACCACCTTGGTCAGCGTGATCGGCGTGCAGGAGCTGCTGCTCAGCACTCAGATGATCACCTCGGCGACGTTCCGCGTGTTCGAGTTGTACCTGGTGGTCGCGTTGTACTTCCTTACGCTGACCACGCTGTGGGGCTTTTTCCAACGCTGGCTTGAAGTGCGCTTCAGCCAGTCCGACCGGCCGTCTGCACCGCCGCCGGCAGCCAGCCGCATGTTCGGTCGCAGTGCCCTGAAACTGCTGAGGGGACGTTAACCATGGCGCATCAAAGTGAAGAACTGATCATTGAGGCGCTGGATATCCACAAATCGTTCGGCGCGCTGCAGATCCTCAAAGGCATCTCCCTGCAAGTGCGGCGCGGCGAAGTGGTGGTGCTGATCGGCGCCTCCGGTTCCGGCAAGACCACGTTTATCCGCTGCATCAACCTGCTGGAGGACATCCAGGGCGGGCGCATTCGCGTCAACGGCCGCGCCATGGGCTACCGCGAACGCAGCGACGGCAGCCTGGTGCGCGATTCGGAGCGCAACATCGCCCGTCAGCGCCGCGACATCGGCATGGTGTTCCAGCGGTTCAACCTGTTCCCCCATATGACCGCGCTGGAAAATATCATCGAGGCGCCGATCCAGGTGCTGGGCACCCCGCGTGCCGAAGCGTTGGAACAGGCGCGCGGTTTGCTTGCGCGGGTGGGCCTGGCGGACAAGGCCAGCCACTACCCGTCGATGCTCTCCGGGGGCCAGCAGCAACGGGTGGCGATTGCCCGCGCGCTGGCAATGAAACCCCAGGCCATGCTGTTCGACGAACCCACCAGCGCCCTTGACCCGGAAACCGTCGGCGAAGTGCTGCAAGTGATGAAAGAACTGGCCGAGGAGGGCATGACCATGGTGGTGGTGACCCATGAAATGGGCTTTGCCCGTGAGGTGGCTGATCGCGTGGTGGTGCTCGATCAGGGCGAACTGATTGAGCAAGGGCCACCGGAACAGATCTTCAGCCATCCCAGCCACCCGCGTACCCGAGCGTTTCTCAGTCGCGTGCTCTGAACGCACGCCAACCCCCCGTATTCAAGAGCCTTTGCCATGTTGAATTTCTCTGCCCATGAGTACCCCTATCCGTCGCAACGTCAACGTGTGTTCGCCCATCGCGGCATGGTAGCCGCGTCCCAGCCCCTGGCCGCTCAGGCCGGTATTGAAGTCATGCAGCAGGGCGGCAATGCCATCGATGCCGCCATCGCCACGGCGGCGGCGCTCACCGTAGTTGAACCCACCGGCTGCGGCCTGGGGGGCGATGCGTTTGCGCTGGTCTGGTGCAAAGGCCAACTGCACGGTCTGAACGGCAACGGCCATGCGCCGGCAGCGTTGAGTATCGAGGCGGTCAAGGCAGCCGGCTACGAGCGTATGCCGCTGTACGGTTGGACGCCGGTGACAGTGCCTGGCTGCCCGTCGGCCTGGGCGGAACTGTCGCAACGCTTCGGCAAGTTGCCCTTCGCTGCGCTGCTGCAACCGGCCATCCGCTTGGCACGGGATGGTTTTCCAGTGTCGCCGGTGGTTGCCCATCAATGGCAACTGGCCGTGAACGAATTCAGCCCCCATCGCGACCCGGTGCTCGATGCCTGGTTCGACACTTTCCTCATTGATGGGCGCGCGCCCAAAACCGGCGAGATGTTCCGCAATCCGGCCCAGGCCCGCACGTTGGAGGAACTGGCCGTCACGCGCTGCGAAAGCCTGTATCGCGGCGCCCTGGCCGAGCGCCTGGACGCGCATGCCCGCGCCACTGGCGGTTACCTGCGCGCCAGCGATCTCAAGGATTACCGCGCCCAATGGGTGGAGCCGATCCACATTAACTATCGCGGCGTCGACGTCTGGGAGATCCCCCCCAGCGGCCAGGGACTGGTCGCGCTGATGGCGCTGAAAATCCTCGAAGGTTTCCACTTCGATCACCGCGACAGCCCACAGACCTGGCATCGTCAGCTTGAAGCCATGAAGCTGGCCTACAGCGACGGCCTGCATTACATCACCGACCCGCTGCACATGCGCATGGCGGTGGACGACCTGCTCAGCGACCGCTACAGCAGCCGTCGCCGCGCGCAAATCGGTGAGCAGGCGCAACCGCCCAAACCTGGCGACCCGCACGCCAGCGGCACGGTGTACCTGGCCACCGCCGACGCCGAAGGCAACATGGTCTCGTTCATCCAGAGCAACTACCACGGCTTCGGCTCCGGCGTGGTACTGCCCGACAGCGGCATCGCCCTGCAGAACCGCGGCCAGGAGTTCAGCCTCGACGCCACCCACGCCAACTGCCTGGCTCCCGGCAAGAAAACCTTCCACACCATCATCCCCGGCTTCCTCACCCAGAACGGCCAGGCCCTCGGCCCATTCGGTGTGATGGGCGGTTACATGCAGCCCCAGGGGCACGTGCAGATGGTGATGAATCTGGTGGACTTCGGCCTCAACCCGCAGGCCGCGCTGGATGCACCGCGCTGGCAATGGTTGGGCGATATGAATGTCGGCGTCGAGCACGGCGCTTCTCGCGAGTTGGCAAATGCCCTGGCGCGGCGCGGTCACCAGGTGCAGATCGCCAGCGACCTCACCGATTACGGGCGCGGGCAGATCATCCTGCGCGACCCACACAGCGGGGTGTTATGCGGCGGCACCGAGCCGCGGGCAGATGGGCATATCGCGGTGTGGTAAGACGCACCATTTGCGGCTCATGGGCATTTTGGATAGGGTGCATACCTGCCCCCCCAGGATGCCCCCATGACCGATCCCGCTCCTAAAACCCGTCGCGCCCCCAAAGGTGAAAAACGCCGCGAAGAGCTGCTGGACGCGGCCTTGCAGGTGTTTTCCCGCGAAGGTTACAGCGGCGCGTCCGTGGCGCGGGTGGCGGCGGTTGCCGGTCTCTCGGTGGCGGGGTTGCTGCATCACTATCCCAGCAAGATCTCGTTGCTGATGGGCGTGCTGCAACGGCGTGACGAGATTAATCAGCGGATCGCCGATCAAGTGCGCGCCGAGAAGACGCTGTGCGGGTTGCTCGGCAGCCTGCGGGCGATCAATGCCGCGAACGCCAATGCGCCGGGGGTAGTGCGCGCGTTCACCATTCTCAATGCCGAAAGCCTGCTCGATGCACAGCCGGCCTGGGCCTGGTTCCAGCAACGCTATGAGGGGATCCAACGACGTTTGCAGGGACAGTTCGCCGATCTCGTGGCGGCGGGGGAAGTGCGCAGCGATGTGGACATCCCTGGGCTGGTGGAAGAAATCCTGGCCATGATGGATGGCCTGCAGATCCAGTGGCTGCGGTTTCCCGAGCGGGTGGACCTGGTGACGCGCTTCGATACCTACCTTGCGCGGGTCGAAGCGGCCATCAGAACCTGAGCCGAACGCGGGTCAAGTGTGAGAGGGCGCAAGCCCAGCCACACCCGACCGCGCTGGATCAGTTACCTGCAGCGCTGCCCTGGCTGCTGTCATCACTCATGTCATAGCCATCACCGTCGCTGGTGCCGCTGTCGCCTTGGTTTTGATGCAGCACGCCGCCGGTCTTGACCGTCGATTCACGCAACGTCGAGTTCAGCGCCGAACGTGGCAGCGGGTTGCTGGTGCCGGTCGACAGTTCCTGGCGGAACGGGTTGACCAGCTTGGCGTTCAGGCGAATGTCCTGGGACGACGCGCCCACCGACAGGGTGAAACTGTCGGCGTCCACCACCCAGTGCTTGCTCGCCACGTCGTAGTAGGCCAGCGAGCGGTCATTGAGCTCGATGGTGACGCGCTTGCTTTCGCCCGGCTTGAGGAACACTTTTTTGTAGCCCTTGAGTTCCTTCAGCGCGCGTTCGACTTTCGGGTTGTTCTGCCCCACATACAATTGCGCCACTTCGGCGCCGCCCACCTTGCCGGTGTTGGCCAGGTCGAACGAGACTTTGATCGGCGCACCGGCCACCGCCACCCCAGGGGTGACGCTGATATTGCTGTAGCCAAACGTGGTGTACGACAAGCCGTAGCCGAACGGGTAGAGCGGTTTGATGCCCTTTTTCTCGTAGCCGCGATAACCCAGGAACAGGTCGTCCTTGTAGCTCATCTCGTCCAGGGTTTCCTGGTTGTCGAACTTGGGGAAGGTCGCGTAGATCGGGTTGTCTTCGATATTGCGTTCGATGCTGATCGGCAGTTTGGCCGACGGGTTGACCTTGCCCAGCAGGATCTCCGCCAACGCCTGGCCACCGTTCTGTCCAGGGTAGAACGCATGCAGCGCGGCCGGCACCTGATCGACCCAGTCGCTCATCTTCAACCCGGTGCCGCCGTGCAGGGTGACGACGGTGTTCGGGTTGACCTTGGCGATGCTCTGAATCAGCAGGTTCTGATATTCCGGCAGATCGAAGCTGTGGTCGAAGCCTTCGCCTTCGTACTCGTTGCTGTTACCGGCCGCGACCAGTACCGCGTCGTAGTTGGCCAGGTCCTTTGGCGCCACCAACGAAGCCCAACTCATCTGCACGCCCACCAGGCCGCCCATGGTCGAGAGGTAGCCATTGCGACGCGAGTATTCCAGCTTGATGTCGACCGGTTTGCCGGCCTCCAGCTTGACCTTGGCAAACACCGGAATGGTCGGCGGGATGCTGTTGTTGGGCAGCGGCTTGCCGTCGCCGTTATCGAGGACTTTCTGGCCGTTCACGTACAGGCGCACCGCACCGTCGGCGCGCACCTTGAACACCTGCTCGCCGCTGACCGTCGGGGTAATCTGGCCGCTGTAGCGGATCGATGTGGCGGCGGTATCGCCGTTGACCGGCAGGCTGTCGGTGGACCAGTCCAGGTCGACATGCTGGTCGGTGCGGCGCGCGGCCGGGTCGCCGGACCAGTTGGCGTTGCTGAAGAACTCGGTCTTCAAGCCCTTGACGGGGTTGCCGTCGCTGTCGGCGTGGGTCCAGCTCGAGGTGGCCGGGTCCAGGGACAGGCCGTCGATAAACTCCACCTTTGCGCCCGGCGCCAATTGCTGCAGGCCGCTCAGCTCGCTGATGTAGTTGGCTGCCATCACGTTGGCACTGCCGAAACCGGTGGGCGGCGCGTACTTGGCGAGGCTGCCGACCACGGCGATGCGCTTGACCTTCTTGGCATCCAGCGGCAGCAGGTTGTTCTGGTTCTTGAGCAGCACAATGCCTTCGCGCGCGGCATTCAGCGCCACGCGATTGCTGGTGGCGCTGTTCATGTTGTGGCTGGTCAACGGCGCCTTGCTGTCGAACTTGTACAGGTAGATCTGCTTGAGGATGCGCCGCACTTTGTCATCAATGGTCGCGCTGCTCAGCTCGCCGCTGTCCAGGTACGGCTTGAGCACCGTGCTGTTCATCTGGTAGCCCATCATGTCCAGATCGGTGCCGGCCTGGGCTGCGGGCAAGCCATCGACCACGGCGTTGTAGTCGCTCTGCACAAAGCCCGGATAGCCCCATTCGGTTTTCAGAATGTCGTGCATCAGGTGCTTGTTCTGGCAGGCGAACTCGCCGTTCACTTTCTGGAAGGCGCACATCATCATCGCAACTTTGCTGTTCTTGGACGCGGATTCGAACGGCGGCAACGTCATCTCGCGCAGCACGCGTTCGCTGATGATTTCATTGAGGTGGAAGCGGTTGCTTTCCTGATCGTTGGCGGCGAAATGCTTGGCATTGGCCCACACGCCACGGGACTGGATACCGTTGATCAACGCAGGACCCAGGCTGGCGCCGAGGAACGGGTCTTCACCGGACAGGTACTCGAACGCACGGCCGCTGTACGGCATGCGGTACAGGTTCACACCGGGGCCGGTGACGAACTGATAGCCGCCGCTGGCGGTGTCATAACCCAGCGCCCGGCCCAAGTCGATGGCGCGGCGCGGGTTCCAGCTGGCTGCCAGGTTCGGGCCCGACGGGTACACCACGCCCTGGGCATTGCCTTCGCTGGTGTAGCGCACGCCCACGCCACCGTCGGCGCCGTGGATCTGTGGAATGCCGTACTGGCTCAGGGGTTTGACGTCCCAGCCACCGATACCGCCGATGTAGGCAAGTTTTTCCTCCATGGTCATCTTCGCCAGGGTTTTATCCGCCGCTTTTTCCGCGCGGCTCATTCGTCCCTCGTCCAGCGCCGGGCTGGTGCCCGCATGCACTTGGGACACCGCCAGGGCCAGCAGGGCGAGCGCCGACTGCGCCCCGATCTTTTTGCGTTTACTCATGGGTCTCTCCGACAACAACAGTTCAATCAATAGGCGCGTTAAACAACAGGGTTTGCTGCGCGCTCATCACTTTTTAAGGGCAATAGTTGCCCCTGATCGCAATTTTTAGCCGATGGCTAATTGCAAATACTTGGCGAAATTCGCGGACGTATTAGTTGGAAATTGTATTAATTATTCTTGTGGATGGTGTCTATGCGATATCACGCCATGGCATTTTGAATCGCAAAAACGTCACAATTAAGGCAATTCTTGCGCTTATAAGTCAAATAAAAGCTAATTTTTGCGAAAAATAAGAAATAATTCCTTACGTTTTGGAACTTACGTTAAACCTACAAGTCGATTGGTTTAAGAAAATATATGCAGTCATGGCGAACTAATGGCGTTGCTCAATAGTTCTAAAGTGCCATGTTTCATACAGGCTGTAACACATCCTGCTTTGGTGTAGGGTCTTGAACTTAGTCAAGGCGCCGCTTGAGCCGAACGCTGTTTTTTATCTGGAGAATATTTATGAAAGTTTCCCTGTTGGGTGCCGGTATTGTGCTGGGCGTTGCATTGAGTGGCGCGGCCATGGCCGCCGACTCCACCGATGCAGATGCCCAGTCTGGCGCTGCCGATTCCACGGTGCTGACCCAGACCCACGATGCCAAAGCCGCCAAGAAACAAAAGGCCGAAACCACCAAGGGCGGTCGCCCACTGAACAGCAGCCACCAGGCCGCGCCGAAAACCTCGAACTAACGGGAAAACCGATCGCCTGTGGGAGATGGCAAGCGCCATTCCCACAGGCCTGTTGAACATAGTCCCTCACATAGCCCCTCAGACCGTCACCCATGTCCAACCCTTCAACGCCCATCGATGCCTGCCAGACACCCCTCCCGGAGACCGACCAGGTCTGCGCCTGGCTGATGCGGCACGCCGGCCTGAAAACC
Organism: Pseudomonas sp. efr-133-TYG-23; assembly: GCF_030209215.1. Lineage (NCBI taxonomy): Bacteria > Pseudomonadati > Pseudomonadota > Gammaproteobacteria > Pseudomonadales > Pseudomonadaceae > Pseudomonas > Pseudomonas sp. efr-133-TYG-23. The sequence continues at coordinate 65,187 of NZ_JARVSL010000028.1, forward strand.
GTCGATCTGGAGCGCGCTCGCCGTCTGGCCCAGGCGTCCGCCGACGACGAATTGCTCGGCCTGCTCACGCGCCTGGGGCTGGTTTCCGAAGTTGAACTGGCGCGCGCCTGGGCCCAATTGCTCGGCGCGCCGCTGCTATTGGCGGAGGCCGCGCCCGCGCTGCTCGATCCGTTGCCGGTGTTGACCGAGCGCTTTATGCGTCATTACCAAGTGGTGCCGGTGGGGTGGCAAGAAGGCGGGCTGACGGTGCTGTCGGCCAACCCGGCGCAGCGCTACGCGTTCCAGGCCCTGGCCTATGCGTGCGGGGTGCCGGTGTGGCTGGCGGTGGGGCCGCGCACCGAAGTCGATACCTTGATCGAGCGCTATTACGGCCAGGGCCGTTCGACCATGGGCACCTTGATCGAAAACCTTGATGAGCAGGGCGGCGCCTTGGAAGACATCGAACACCTCAAGGACATGGCCTCCGAAGCGCCGGTGATTCGGTTGGTCAACCTGATCCTGCAACGCGCCGTCGAGCAGCGCGCCTCGGACATCCATATCGAACCGTTCGAGAACCAACTCAAGGTGCGCTACCGCATCGACGGCGTGCTGCACGACGCCGAAGCGCCGCCGTCCAGCTCGTCGGCGGCGGTGATTTCCCGAGTAAAGATCATGGCGCGCCTGGACATCGCCGAGCGCCGCCTGCCTCAGGACGGCCGCATCATGCTGCGCATCCAGGGCAAGGAGCTGGACCTGCGGGTGTCCACGGTGCCCACCAGTTTTGGCGAGTCGGTGGTGATGCGTTTGCTCGACCGCCAGACCGTACGCTTCGACTTCCAGAGCCTGGGCTTTGACGGCGAGCGCCTGCAAACTTTTCTCGATGTGCTGGAGCGGCCCCACGGCATTCTGCTGGTCACCGGCCCGACCGGCTCGGGAAAAACCACCACGTTGTACACCGCGCTGTCGCGGCTCAATACCGCCGAACGCAAGATCATCACCGTGGAAGACCCGGTGGAATACCAACTCGAAGGCATCAACCAGATCCAGGTCAAACCCGCCATCGGTCTGGATTTTGCCGGTGCGTTGCGCTCTATCGTGCGTCAGGACCCGGACGTGATCATGATCGGTGAGATCCGCGACCTGGAGACCTGCCGCATCGCGATCCAATCGTCGTTGACCGGGCACCTGGTGCTGTCGACCCTGCACACCAACAGCGCGGCGGCGAGTATCACGCGCCTGCTGGACATGGGCGTGGAGAGCTACCTGATCGCCTCGACGGTCAACGGCATCCTCGCCCAGCGCCTGGTGCGCCGCCTGGACCCAGCCACGCGCGTAGCCTTCGAAGCACCGCCTGAATTGATCGCGGAACATGGCCTGGATCGCCTGACGGACCGACGTCCGATTGTGCTCTATCGCCCCGGCATTGGTGGTTATCGCGGCCGTAGCGCCATCACCGAATTGCTGGTGATGAATGACGAACTGCGCAGCCTGCTGATGCGCCAGGCCGACGCTGCCACCCTCGAACAGGCGGCGCGCCGCAGCGGCCTGCGCACCCTGCACGAAGAAGGCTTGCGCCAGGCGCTGGCCGGCATCACCTCGCTGGAAGAAGTGCTGCGCGTCACGCGTGGGGAGGGCACGTGAGCCTGTTCAAATACCGCGCCCTCGATGCTCAGGGTGCGCCGCACAACGGCACCCTCGACGCCAAGGATCAACCCACCGCCGTGGCCCTGTTGCAAAAGCGCGGCCTGCTGGTGCTGCAGCTCGAGCCTGCGGGCCTCAGTGGCCTGCATAAAGCCCTGGGCCGTGGCCAGCTCAACGGCGCCGCCCTGGTCAGCTTTACCCAGCAACTGGCCACGTTGCTCGGCGCCGGGCAACCCTTGGAGCGCGCCCTCGGCATTCTGCTCAAGCAACCCGGCCAACCGCAGACCCGCGCGCTGATCGAGCGCATCCGCGAACAGGTCAAGGCCGGCCAGCCGTTATCCAAAGCCCTGGAAGCAGAGGGCGGGCAGTTCTCGCCGCTGTACCTGAGCATGGTGCGCGCCGGTGAGGCGGGCGGGGCCCTGGAAAACACCCTGCGTCAACTCAGCGATTACCTGGAACGTAGCCAGTTGCTGCGAGGCGAGGTGATCAACGCGCTGATCTATCCGGCGTTTCTGGTGGTCGGCGTACTCGGTTCCCTGGCGCTGCTGTTGGCCTATGTGGTGCCGCAATTCGTGCCGATTTTCAAAGACCTTGGCGTGCCGATCCCGCTGATCACCGAAGTGATTCTGGGCCTTGGGCAGTTTCTCGGCGCCTATGGATTAGCCGTGCTGGCCGGTCTGATCGTAACGGTCTGGGGCCTGGTCGCGCGCCTGCGCGACCCCCAGCGCCGCGAACGCTATGACCGTCGCGTGCTCGGCCTGCGCGTTATCGGCCCGTTGCTGCAACGGGTCGAAGCCGCACGCCTGGCGCGCACTCTCGGCACCTTGCTCAGCAACGGCGTGGCCCTGCTGCAAGCATTGGTGATTGCGCGACAGGTCTGCACCAACCGCGCCCTGCAAGCCCAGGTGGCCCAGGCCGCCGAGTCGGTCAAGGGCGGCGGCACCCTGGCCAGTGCGTTCGGCGCCGAGCCGCTGCTACCGGACCTGGCCCTGCAAATGATTGAAGTCGGCGAACAGGCCGGCGACCTGGACGGCATGTTGCTCAAGGTCGCCGATGTGTTCGACGTCGAAGCCAAGCGCGGCATCGACCGCTTGCTAGCCGCGCTGGTGCCGTCGCTGACCGTGGTCATGGCGGTGCTGGTGGCGGTGATCATGCTGGCGATCATGCTGCCGCTGATGAGCCTGACCAGCAATATATGAACCCACAAGGACCCACTCCCATGCGCCATACCCGATTCAAACCCGCCCGCCGCCAGGGCGGTTTTACCTTGCTGGAAATGCTCGCCGTGATCGTGCTGCTGGGCATCGTCGCGACCATCGTGGTGCGCCAGGTCGGCGGCAACGTGGACAAGGGCAAGTACGGCGCGGGCAAGGCCCAATTGGCCAGCCTGAGCATGAAGATCGAAAGCTATGGCCTGGACGTCGGCTCGCCGCCCAAGACCTTGCAGCAATTGGTCGACAAACCCGCCAACAGCGCCGGCTGGGCCGGTCCGTATGCCAAACCGTCGGACCTCAAAGACCCGTTCGGCCACGCCTTCGGTTACCGCTTCCCCGGTGAACACGGCGCCTTCGACCTGATTTTTTACGGCCAGGACGGCCAGCCCGGCGGCGATGGGTACAGTGCCGACCTGGGCAATTGGGAATAACCCATGCCCGCCCGCCAACGCGGCTTTACCCTGCTGGAAATGCTGGTGGTGATCGTGCTGATCAGCGTCGCGGCCGGCTTGGTAGGGTTTGGCCTGCAACAGGGCCTGCGCGCGGCCAAGGAACGCCAGGTGGTAGGGCAGATGGTTGAAGCGCTGCGCAGCACACGGGCGCGGGCGATTGTCAGCGGCGCCACGCAAAGCACGCTGTTCGACTTGAACACACTGAGCTTCCAAGCTCCGGATCGCCCACGCAAACATTGGCCCGCCGAGCTGCAAGTGACCCTGCACACCGCCGAACAGGCCGGCTCCGCGATTGAGTTCTACCCCGACGGCAGCTCCACCGGCGGTCATCTGCTACTGGCCCACGGCACGCGGCGTTGGCGCATCGATATCGGCTGGCTGACCGGCAGCGTGCAATCCAAGGCGTTGCCATGAAAAACCAAGGCGGTTTCACCTTGCTGGAAATGCTCGCTGCGCTGCTGTTGATGGCCCTGTGCAGCACGGTGCTGCTGGTCGCCTTTGGCCAAAGCGCACGTTCGTTGCTGCAAGTGACCCACAGCGACCGCCTCAGCCACGCCGCCCTCAGCGTGATGGACCAGGAAGCCTCCGGGCCCCTCGCCAACGGCGTGCGCCAGGGCGAACTGGACGGCATCGCCTGGCAGTTGCGTATCGCCCAACAACCCGGACGCCTCGGCCAGCCGCATTTGTTTCGCCTCGACCTGACCGTCAGCGAAGGCCCGCGCAGCGCGCAATTCAGCACCTTGAAATTGCGCGGAGCGAGCCTGTGAACACGCGACAACAGGGCTTCACCTTGCTGGAAATTCTTATCGTCATCAGCTTGCTGGGGGTGCTGCTGGTGCTGGTCGGGGGCGCGCTGCTGGGGGCCAATCGCGCGGTGCTCAAGGCTCAGCGGTATACGCTAAGCCTGGATGAAGTACGCGCGGCGCAGCAGTTTCTGCGTACGTCGATCAGCGAGGCGCTGCCCTTGGATGTTACCGAGGATGATAGCCAGACCGATGGCTTCTTTGTCGGCAGCGCCCAGCGCATGCAGTTTGTCGCAACCCTGCCCGGCGTGCTCGGCGGCGGCATCCAGCGCTTTACCTTGCAGTTGACCGGTGACCAGGCGCAGCGCGATTTGCAGGTGGCGTTCGCGCGGTTTGAGTCGCCGGCCCAGGTCAGTGTGCCGGCCTCGCGGGGCGAGCCGCAGGTGTTGCTCAGCGATGTCGAAGACCTGCAGATGAGCTATCGCGGCCTGTCGCCCAAGGGCCAGCCGACCGGCTGGCTCAGTGACTGGCCATGGTCGCGGCGCTTGCCGCAGGCGGTGCGAATCGCCGCGCGGGTCAACGGCCCGGTGCCATGGGTGACCCAAGTGATTGCGCTGCGCCTGAACCTATCCAGCGGGGCCGCGGAATGATCCGCCATCAACGCGGCGTCGCGTTGCTGCTGGTGCTGTGGGTATTGGCGTTGCTCAGCCTGCTGCTGGGCGGCCTGGCCGGTTGGGTGCAACTGGAAACCCGTCAGGCGGCGTGGCATCGCCAGCACACCCAGGCGGTGCTCGCGGCCGAAGCGGGTATCGCCCTGGCGATGCAGGCGTTCGCCGACCCGTTGCAGCGCAAACAGTGGATCGCCGATGGGCGCGAAATCCCATTGGTATTCGACGATGCGCAGCTGCGCGTCAGCCTGCGCAGCGAGCGCGGCAAGTTGTATTTGAACAGCGCCGAGGTGGCCGATTTTGCCCGCCTGGCCCTGGCCTGTGGTGCCAGCCAGGCCCAGGCCAACCAAGTGGCGCGGGACCTGGAGGTGCGTCGTAACCAGGGCCTGGCGCCGTTTCGCGTGGTGGAAGAACTGCGTCAATTACCGGGCATGACCCAGGCGCTGTACAGCGCACTCGTACCCGAGATCAGCCTGTGGAGCGGCCTCGACCGGCCTGACCCAGCCTTCGCCAGCGCCCTGATGCGCCGTGCCCTGAACCTGCCGCACCTGAGCGCGGTGGGCGCCGACCCCGGCGAGGTGCTGGTGATCGACAGCCACGCCGAACGGCCCGGCGGCTATCACGCCCGGTTGCAGGCCACCGTGTTATTGAGCCCCGCGCAAGGCAGCGCCCAACCTTATCGAGTACTCCGTTGGCAAGAATGAATGACTTCCTCGCGGCGCGCCTGCAGCCGCTTACGGCGCCTATCGCCCAGCGCTGGCGTGGCAGCCTGTTGCAACAGGGCTGGCGACTGTGGCTCAAGGAACTGCGTGGCTGCCTGCCGCGCTGGCTGTCGCTGCACGATATCCCCGACCGGCTCTACCACTGGCCACTGACCGCCGCCGTGCCGCCAGTGGTGGGGGAGGTGCGCCAGGTGTTGTTGCTGGCTCCGCAGGCGGTGCTGATGCAAACCCTGCGGCTGCCGCCGGCGACGGCGCGCAATCTGTCCACGGTGGTCGGTTATGAACTGGATCGCTTTACCCCGTTCGATGCGGACCAACTGTACTTTGTCGCCCGCCAGGAGCGCCGTACGCCGACCCATGTCGACGTGACCGTGGTGGCGATTTTACGTGAGCGTCTGGACCAGATCCTCAGCGACTGCGCCGCCCTGGGGTTGCAGCCCCATGCCGTGGATGTGCAGGACGCTGTGGGCAACGCCCTGGGCGTCGACCTGTTGCCGCCGCCGCTGCGCCGCCGTCAGCGTCCAGCCGGCAAGGGCTTGCAGCGCAGCCTGCCGTGGCTGTGCGGCGCCTTGATGATCGGCGCCATGGTGCTGTGGCTCGATGACCGTCAACGGGTTTTGCAGGCCATGCAGCAGAGCGTGCGCGAGCAAAAAGCGCAGGTGGCCGACGTTCAAGCGTTGCGCCAGCAACTGCTTAATACCCGCGGCGCCGCGCAGTACCTGATCCGCCGCAAAATGGCGCAACCGCCGCTGTCGGCGCTGCTCAACGAACTGACCGCGTGCCTCCCGCCCGACACCTGGCTCGACCAGTTGGAAGTCAGCGACGGTGCCGAGGTGTCCTTCTCCGGCCAAAGCGCCAAGGCCAGCGCGCTGATCACTCGGATCAAAGGCTGCCGCAGCCTGGAAAACGCCCAGTTCGAAGGGGTGATCCAACCCGATGCGCAAACCGGCAAGGATCAGTTTTCCTTGCGCGCCCACCTGCACCAGGAGGCCGCTGATGCGCCGACCCCTGACACCCCGTGAACGCCGTGGCGCCGCCCTGATCGGCCTGGCTCTGGTACTCGGCGCCGTGTACTGGCTGTTGATCGACAGCTGGTTCGCCGGCCCCTTGCGCGCTATGGGCGAGCAAGCCGAGCAGTTACGCGAGCAACAACAACGCTACGCCGGGGTACTGCGCCAGGCCGACAGCCTGCGCCAACAGTTGCAGCAGGCGCGCCAGGACCCCACCAGCAGCACCAGCCTATTGCCCGGCGATGACCCCAGCGCGGTGGCCGCCGACTTGATGCAACGCATCGCCGACCTGATCAACAGCCGCGCCACTGTCGGCGGCGGTTGCAGCTTGACCCAACGCATGCCGATCACCCCGGAACAAGACAACAGCGAGCCCTATCGCCAGGTCAAAGTCAGCCTCACGCTTAATTGCGCCATTGAGCCGTTGACCGCGATTCTGCACGAGCTGGAATACCAGCGGCCGTTTCTGTTCGTTGATGAAATGAGCATCCGCCGCGCGCCGAACGCGCCGGTCAGTGGCGGTGCCGGCAAGCTGGTGGTACACCTGTTGGTGCGCGGCTACCTGCAACCGGCGAGCGCGCGGCAGGTGCAGCCATGATCAGTGCATTGCGCCCCCTCGAATGGGTATTGCTCGGCGTGGCCGCGCTGTTGGGCCTGCTGATGGCCGGCATTCTCAGCAGCATCGGCGACGCACCCCAATGGCTGCCGGCGCCAGCGCCGGATGCGCGCACCCAGGCCGCGCCCAAGGTGCTGAATGCACCGAGTGCAAGTCTCGACAGCCTGGCCGGCACCTGGCAGGCGCCACTGTTCAGCCCGGATCGCAGCCCTGACCGCGCTGTCGGTCAGGCCGGTGTGTCCGGCTTGTCGAGCCTGGTGCTGACCGGCGTCCTTCTGGATGGCAACGTGCGGGTGGCGCTGCTCAAGCGCGCGGATGGCCCGCCGCTCAAAGTCCACCAGGGTCAGACCCTGCCCAACGGCTGGCGACTCGAACAGCTCACCCCACGCGACGCCCGTTTTGTGCTGGATGGCCGCACGCAAACCCTGAGCCTCAATACCCCGCGTTTGCCGCCGCCGTCCACGACGCCCCCGATTACCCTTCCTCACGAGTCCACCCCTTGATCGATACTTTCCCTGGCGCTTTGCGCACCACTGCGTTTTGCCTGGCCACCGCCGTCACCCTCGGTGGCTGCGGGACCTTTCCCGAGCACCTGGACGCCGACCCGGCGCTGTTGCACGAAGCGTTGCAAGGCACCGGTTCGCAACGCCCGCCGGTGGACCCGACAACGCAACAGGCACCGCTCGACAATCCCCAACCCAGCGCGAAAACCCCACCCCAGCGCCAGTTGATCCGTGGCAACCAGTCCTTCGTCCGCCCCCCAAGCGCCGCGCCCGCCGGTCGCGAGGAGAGCGGTGGCGACATCGTGTTCAACTTCGCCGACCAGCCCATCGAAGCGGTGATCAACAGCGTGATGGGCGACCTGCTGCACGAGAACTACAGCATCGCCCAGGGCGTGAAAGGCACTGTCAGCTTTTCCACCTCCAAACCGGTGAATAAGCAGCAGGCCTTGTCGATCCTCGAAACCCTGTTGTCCTGGACCGACAATGCCATGATCCAGCAGGGCAACCGCTATGTAATCCTGCCGGCGAGCCAGGCGGTGGCGGGCAAACTGGTGCCGCAAATGCGCGTGGCACAGCCGTCCAGCGGGCTGTCGGCGCGGCTGTTTCCGTTGCGCTATATCTCGGCCACCGAGATGCAAAAACTGCTCAAGCCATTTGCTCGCGAGAATGCATTTTTGCTGGTCGACCCGGCGCGCAACGTACTGAGCCTGGCTGGCACTCCGGAAGAGTTGGCCAACTATCAGGACACCATCGACACCTTCGATGTGGACTGGCTCAAAGGCATGTCCGTGGGTGTGTTTGGCCTGCAACGCGCCTCGGTGGCGGAGCTGATGCCCGAGCTGCAAAAGATGTTCGGCCCCGACAGTGGCATGCCCTTGGCGGGCATGGTGCGCTTCCTGCCGATTGAGCGGACCAACTCGGTGGTGGCGATCTCGTCGCAGCCGCAGTACCTCAGCGAAGTCGGCGACTGGATTCACACCATCGATGAGGGCGGCGGCAACGAGCCGCAAATGTACGTGTATGACGTGCGCAATATGAAGGCCACCGACCTGGCCAAGTACTTGCGACAGATCTACGGCACGGGCGCGATCAAGGACGACGCCCCGGCTAAAGTCGCCCCTGGCCTGCGCACCGCGACCCTGTCATCCCCCGGCACCAACAGCACCTCCGGCAGTACGCCGGGCGGCTTGAGTAACAACCTCAATAACAACCCGCCCGCCGCGGAGGATGAAGAGCAGGAGCCCGAAGCCGATCAGGACAGCACCGCCCAGGACGTCAGTGAAGGCGCCCCGGCCAAAAGCCTTGACGCCGGCACCCGCATCACTGCGCAGAAGAGCAGCAACCAACTGCTGGTACGCACGCGCCCAGTGCAGTGGAAAGAGATCGAATCGGCGATCAAACGCCTCGACAACCCGCCGCTGCAAGTGCAGATCGAGACGCGCATCCTCGAAGTCAAACTCACCGGTGAACTGGACCTGGGCGTGCAGTGGTACTTGGGGCGCCTGGCCGGTAATTCCACCAGCACCACCGTGGCCAACGCCGCCGGTAGCCAAGGTGCGCTGGGCGGTGGCGGGGCAGGGCTGGGGGCGACGGATTCGTTGTTCTATTCCTTCGTCAGCTCCAACCTGCAAGTGGCCCTGCACGCCCTGGAAACCAACGGCCGTACCCAAGTGCTGTCGGCGCCGTCGCTGGTGGTGATGAACAACCAACCGGCGCAGATCCAAGTGGGCGACAACATCCCCATCAGCCAGACCACGGTCAACACCGGTACCTCCGACACCACCTTGAGCAGCGTCGAATACGTGCAAACCGGTGTGATCCTCGACGTGGTGCCGCGCATCAATCCGGGCGGCCTGGTGTACATGGACATTCAGCAGCAGGTCAGCGACGCCCAGGACCAGGCCGTCAACAGCGACACGCAAAATAATCCGCGCATCTCCACACGCTCGGTCTCGACCCAAGTCGCGGTGCAGAGCGGGCAAACGGTGCTGCTCGGCGGCTTGATCAAACAGGACAATGCCGAGAGTGTCAGTGCGGTGCCTTACCTTGGGAAAATTCCGGGATTGCGCTGGTTGTTCGGCAACACCAGCAAGTCCAAGGACCGCACGGAATTGATCGTGCTGATCACACCGAGGGTGATCACCAGCAGCAGCCAGGCGCGACAAGTGACGGATGACTATCGCCAGCAGATGCAGTTGTTGCGGCCTGTTCAGTAAGCAGGTTTGAACTGCCTGCGTCATCGCAAAGGCTGGCTCATAACGCTGTGGTGAACAGGCTTGCCCTGCGCTGGGCTGCGAAGCAGCCCCACTTCAGACACTGTGTTTTTATCGGGCACACCGAGGGGCTGGGCTTGGGGGCCGCTTCGCAGCCCAGCGCGGGGCAAGCCCGCTCACCACAAAAAACTCATGGTCTCGGGTTTTGTTTTCACCGCAGATGTGTAGATATCTAAGCCAATCATAAATGCTGGCTCATAACGCTGTGGTGAGCAGGCTTGCCCTGCGCTGGGATGCGAAGCAGCCCCACTTCAAACAC